>CAIQIY010000033.1 GCA_903871975.1 uncultured Chloroflexota bacterium
CGGCCATGTCGACGCCGCCGGTTGGCCAGCCTGCGGCGGCTGCGCGCTGCTCCCATTCGGCGACGAACGCAGCACGTTCGCGGCTGGCGCGTGGGCTGTCGGGTGCGCGGCCGTATGACATCACCGAGCAAAACTCGGGGTGGGTGTGGCTGCAGTGATAGCACTCGAAGAAGTTCTCGGCGACGATCTTCCAGTTGGCGGCGACGAGATGGCGCTCGATGTGGGCGACGCGCGTGCTGCCGAGCTGGTAGCGGCCGAAGAAGTGCGCGATGTCGTCGGCGATGTGTGCAAAGGGCGGTGGTTGCTCGGCGGCACACACGAAGATCAGCCCTTCGACGAGGTGAACGTGCACCCGCTGCAGGGCATATGCACCTCGCTCGAAGCCGTCGGGCATGTGGCGTGCCTGCACCAGGGCTCCGGTATCGTCGTATACCCAGGCGTGATACGGACACACGAGGCGATGCGCCTGACCGGCTTCGTCGCGACAGATGCGCGAGCCGCGATGTCGGCAGACGTTGAAGAACGCGCGGATGGTGCCATCGCTGCCGTGCAGGATGATCAGTGATTCGCCGGCGATCTGGTATGTTCGATAGTCGCCGGGGCTGGCGATCTGGCTGATGTGCGCGGCGAACAGCCACTGGCGCATGAAGATGCGCTCGACATCGCGTTCGAAGATGGTGGGATCGGTATAGAACGCCCGGGGCAACGTGAAACCGCTGCGGCGCTGATCGATCCGCGCGGCGATTGTCGTGTCATCCATCATTCATGATGCTCCTTCGGTGATGGTCATCCAGCGGCGGTATCGATGGCACAGCGCTGCCACGCCGCGACGATGGGTCGGTCATTCGGCGGGCCACAGCCCGGCAGCCCGGCCACGCCACCAGGTCATCAGGAAATGGCACGGCGCCTCGCTCGACAGCATGCAGCCCATCCAGCGCACCATCGGTCGCAGCTGCTGCCCGTCCAGGTCGATCATCCAGCGCAGCCGGCGGCCGTCGGTCGCGTGCATGATGCGCTGCGCCCACGCCAGTGCGGCGGCGCGGCGTTCCGGCAGCCGCGCGATCACCGGCAGCGCAGCGGTGAGCGTTCGATAGAGCGAGTCGCTCCAGCGGACATCGGAATACCAGCCGAAGAATTCGCCCGGAAATGGTGGCGTGTCGTTGCGACGGACCCCGGTGGGTTGCCAGGTGCGTCGCTCGACATCGATGTCGATCCAGTAGTGCTGGTGGCCGGCGTCATCCATCCCCAGCTGGGCGAACTCCCACCAGACCTCGAGCGTGTGCCGGAGCGCGTGCGCCTGATCGTCGGCCGATGCACCGAATACCTCTGGCAGGATGTGTGCGAGTACGTCGGCAGCTTCGATGATGAAGGCGGCGAGACACACCCGCTCGAATTCCAGGACCCGTGCCCGGCCGGCGTCGTGCCAGTCGCCCAGATACGACTGCGTGCGCCATTGGCTCAGTGTGGCCAGGCGCAATGCTTCGGTGCGGTGACGATCGGCGCCGCTCACGTGCCAGGCCAATGCCTGCGCCAGCACGTAGGTGGCATTGCAGTAGCTGTTGGTCAGATTCCACGGTTTGCTGTCGATCGGATGCTGCAGGTTCCAGATCTGATAGTCGCGTTGCTGGAGGAAGTCGGCGATGTCGCACACCATGCGGTCGATGATCTGGCGCTCGGATGCATCGGCGAACGGCCGGTAGTGATACAGGCCAAGCATTGCGGCATGGTACTGGTCGGGCGTCGAGTGGTCTTTCGGCACTTGGCCGTATGGCTTGCCGAGCCAGCCGGCTCGTCCGCGTGCGACGCCGTCGTCGTAGATCAGTCGCAGTGCGGTCAGGGCACGGCCGGCTTCTCGCAGTGCGTCCGGTTCGCCGGTCGCGGCAAGCCGCGCGGCCTGAGCCTGCAGATACAGCCCGGCCGAGTAGATCGAGTTCTCGAACGTCATGCCCTCGTCGCGCGCCGCTTCGCTCGTGGCACCGCCGTCGTCGTACACGCCTTCGACGCTGTGGTCGCTGATGCCGTGCGTGTCTGCCGGGCCCATCGGGCGGAGGTGCTCTGGGCCGGTGATCAGCACCAGCGAGTAACACAGGCCGTTCGGCGCGAACCAGGCACGCTCCAACATCTGTTGCAACCGCGCGGCCTTCGCGGCCAACGGCAGTGCGGCGAGCCCGGGCAGCAATTCAATGGCCTCAAGCGAGACATAATCAACCACCGGAACCTCCTCACCATGCCGGGCTTGCCAACCCGATCGCACTGCGCGAGCGGCGGCCGTCGAACCGAGCCGCCACTCGGCGACGACCAGGATCATGCCATCGGAACCATCGTCGGCTGTCCGGCCAGCCGCGCCATCGAGCAGTCGTCCGGGCAGGACAACACGCGCTTCACGGGCCACCGGGCAGCATCCTGCCCGGCTGCACCCATGACGGCGCTGTCCGGGCGACCCGCAGCGTCAATACCACTCACCGATGCGTCGTGCGCCATGCCGCACCGGTTGGCGCGCCTGATGCGCCGCCTCTGCCAGCAGTTCGACCGGATCGAGCCACACGCCGCCGCGCATCACCGCCTGGACGGCGCGCGCCGCGCGAATGTCGGCCAACGGATCGCCACGCACCACGACCAGGTCGGCCAGAAAGCCCGGTGCGATCGTTCCCACCTGGTGCCCCCACCCGAGTGCCTGCGCTGCGCGGCTCGTCGACGCCGCCAATGCCTCGGCGGGAGTCATGCCGCACGCAACCAGCTGGTCAAGCTCGTCGTGCAGGCTGAAGCCGGGCATCACCTGGACGAATGGCGTATCGCTGCCGGCGACGATGCGCGCGCCACGCTCGATCAGCAGCGAGCTCATGATCTGCAGGCCTGCCAGCGCGCGCACCCACACGTGGCGCCGCGCGGCCGGCATGCCGCGTGGATATTGCTCATGCCACCAGCGCGCCACATCCGGCGGCACGAACGGCTGATGCGGCAAGCACTGCTGCGACGGCTGGTCGTTGCGGCCGATCGCATGCCACACCACCCGGGTCAGCGTCAGCCAGGTGCCACGCTCGACGACCAGTTGCACCAGCGGTGCGACACGCTCCGGCGCCAAGTCGGGCCACAGATCGAGCCAGTGCACCCCTGCGGCACGCCGCTCGGGCCATAGCGCCTCGGCAAACCCCGACAGATGCTCAATCTCGTCGAGTCCGGCCTCGATTGCCTCGCGGGCATCGGCATGGTTCTGCAGGTGGGCCACCGTGAAGCGGCCATGGCGCTGCGCCTGATCGAGTGCCGCGAAGAAGCATGCCCGGTCGAGACTGGCATACAGCTTGATCTGGTCGACGCCGGCAGCGACCAGTCGATCGACGCATTCGCGTGCTGCACCCGGGGTGTGCACAATCTCGGCCATCGGTGTCCACGAGAACGGAACGCCCGGGCCATCGATGAGCGGGCCACAGCAGCACAGCCGTGGGGCGCGCGCCAGTGGCGCATTCCAGCGCGTGCGTCGCTCGAGGATCTCCTCGAGCGCGCAGCCGGTGTCACGGACACTGGTCACGCCATGGGCCAAAAAGAGCGGCGCCTGCCAGTCATCGCTGTGAACATGGGTGTCGATCAGGCCGGGAATGATGGTGGCCCCGGCAAACTCGCGACGCATCAGTCCGCTGGAAAGCTCGGCCACGGGGCAGATCTCGACGATGCGGTCGCCGGCCACGATGACGGCATGCGCATGGCGTACGCCGTCGGTGGTCAGGACACTGCCACAGACCGCGATCGGTACGCTCATCCGACACCTCGCGCATCGGCGTGTTCCAGCAGGAAGCTCGTGCCTGCGTGCCGCCAGGCATCGGGCAACGCGTGGTCATGCCCCTCGACGACGTGCAGCCGCGCCGCGCTGTGTTCCAGCCCCAGGGCCGCTTCGGCGTGCCACAACGCGGCGGCGAACGCCAGGCATCGCTCGCTGCCCACGCGGCGATCGGCAGCTCCGATGGCGATGAATACCGCTCGCCCCGCCAATGCGGCCGCCTGTGGCACCAGATCGAGCGCGGCGGCGGCAGGCTGCTCCCGGATTGATGCGAACTCGCGGAGCACACGCCAGTCGATGACGGGGGCCAGCGCCGCGACGGCGTCGATGGCCGGTTCGCGCAGCGCCAGACGCAATGCGGCGTAGGCGCCGCGTGATACCCCACAGATGACCAGCGGCCCGGGTGGTAGCCGGGCGCGGCTGCGCGCGATCTGCGCCAGCGCCCAGTCGCCCCAGTTGGCGAAGGGGTCGATGCCCTGTGCGACATGCTCCGCCAGCCCGTCGATTCCGGCCGCAGCACCATCGTGCCAGTCGCCGTGGCATGGCAGATCCAGGCTCAGCACCGCCAGCGCCGCCGCATGCGCCCGGTCGGCAGCGATGCGATGGGGCCAGCTCGTCAATGCATCTGCCCGACTGCCGGCCAGCGTCACCAGCATGCCACGGGCGGGCTGATCGTCCGGCAGCAGGAGTGTTGCCCCATGATCGACGTTCGTCGCATCCTCATGCAGAGTCATCATCACCATCCCGACTACATCGTCGATTGGTCTGACCACCCGACCACCACGACTATAGCGATAGCGAGACGATCTGTCAAGATATCGCGCACTGCGGGGGTGTGTTTGCATGGGGAGCGTTGACGATTGACCACACACCGGATACAATGTCGGTGCGGTCAGGGACGATCGTGATCACTGTCGGCTGCGTTGGTGTCCGGCCACATCTGGCTCTACCGTCGCGGTGTAGCCGATGCGCCGCGAATGACTCCCAGCTGGGCGACCGGCAAACCCTGCAGCCGGGCTGCGGCCGCGCAGTTGGCCGATGACCTTCGCCGTTGTAGGGCTGCGATGCACAGTGGAGGAACCATGGTCCTGGGATCGCTGTTCGGTGGGTACAACTTTCAATCCACCATTCGTGACTACTGTCGCAGTGCCGGTTGGGAGATCGCCGATCTTGAGGATCGCAGCGCGCGCCTCGAGTTTCACATGGATTCGGGCCGACAGCAGGTAGTGTTCATCACCCAACACGAGAAGGTGATCGGGTTCGCGGTGCCGAGCGTCATGAGCTATGAATCGGCCGATGACATCGATGCCGACATCGCCATCGAGCTGCTCGAGCGCAATTCCCGATTGAATATCGGGTTCTGGTGCCTGGCGACGGTCGACGACGAATTCACGTTCACCGCGATGTACAACATCGATCGTGAGCAGCTCAACGCCGAGGCGTTCGCCAACATCGTCAACCTCCTGATCTCCGAGTGCGACGCGGTCGAGGGCGAGTACGACGAAGAATAATGCCGCCGTGCATGACGACCGACGAGCTGGCTCGTCGGTCGTCTGCTTCAACCCACTGCCATGATTGTCAGCTGACCGGTACACCGTGTTCACGCGATACGAGCGAGGCGCTGGGTCGCCTGTGCTCGCGCAGGATCGGTGCTGCGTGGCCGGTGTTCGCCATCGGCAGTTCGCCCGTGACCTTGGCATCATGCCGGAGCCTCCTGCCGTCATCGGGGGAACGCGCCGATACCGTGCGCCGACCCGGGTTCAACATGACCGCTGGTTCGACCGGCCTGCACGTGCGTCGACAACCGCAGCGACGAGTGCATGACAGAGCACGCGGCGGTGCGCAGCGAGTGCAGGCGAGCGCCGCGGTCGCCGGAAACCGCGCTCGAGTGGAACGCAGGAAGCGGCACGGCTGATCCCGTTGGCATGACGGTCCATGAATATCTGCAGCCGCATCATCACGCACATCGCGATCATCCAGCCGAGCGCGCTGAGCACCGAACTGCGTTGCTGAAGCCAAAATCTGCGCTACAATACGGGCGTACCGGTTGGATGAAAGGACCATCATGGAGCGCACCATCATCGCCACCGACGCCGCACCGGCCGCCATCGGGCCTTATTCTCAGGCTGTTGCCGTCGGCGATCTGATCTTCTGCTCCGGACAAATTCCCCTGACCCCCGCTGGCGTGATGCTCGAAGACGACATCGTCGCCCAGACCCACCAGGTATTGCAGAATGTGCGTGGCCTGTTGGAAGCTGCGGGGAGCTCACTGGGGCAGGTCATCAAGGCGACGGTCTTCCTCGCCGACATGAACGACTTTGCGGCGATGAACGCCGTGTACACCAACTACTTCCCGCAGTCACCGCCGGCACGCTCGACCGTCCAGGTTGCTCGCCTGCCGCGCGATGCGCGGGTCGAAATCGAAGTCGTCGCGTTGCGTGGTTGATCGAGCAGGAGGTCGCGATGTTTCGCAATCTGGCGCCCGGGGCGCTCGGCATTCGTACCGATCTCGTCGGTACACTGGCGCTGGCGCGCGATGCAGGCTGGCAAGGCATCGACGTGCCCATTGGCGAAGCAGTAGCCCTCGCTGCAGCGACATCGGCCGATGATGTCGCCGCGCTGTTCGCTGAGGCGGGTGTCCGTGCCGGTGGCTGGGGATTGCCGCTCGACTGGCGCAGCCCATATGACGCGGCGGCGCTGGGTGACCTTGCAGCGCAGGCGGCCCTGGCTGCGCGGCTCGGGAGTACGCGCGTCGCAACCTGGTTGCTGCCATTCTCCGACGAGCGGCCGTTCCGCGACAACTTCGCGTTTCATGTGGCGCAGCTGCAACCGATCGCCCGCACGCTGGACGCGCACGGCTGTCGGTTGGCGCTGGAGTTCATCGGGCCGCAGACGATGCGCCAGGGGAAACGCTACGGGTTCATCTATAGCCTCGAAGGGATGCTGTGCCTGGCGCAGGCGATCGGGCCGAACGTCGGCGTGCTGCTCGATTGCTGGCACTGGTACACCTCGTTGGGCACGCTCGCCGATATCCGGGCGCTGGACGCCGCCGACGTCGTGTATGTGCATGTCAACGATGCGCCAGCCGGCATCCTGGTCGAAGCGCAGCACGATCTGACGCGCTGCCTGCCGGGCACGACTGGCGTGATCGACCTGCACGGGTTTCTCACGACGTTGGTTGACATCGGCTATGATGGCCCGGTGACTCCCGAGCCCTTCGAGCGGCGGCTGCACGACCTGCCAGCCGAAACTGCCAGCCGCGAAACCCATGCTGCGCTCTTGAATGTATGGCACGCCGCCGGATTACGCTGACGTATGTGTGGCAGGCGGGCCGACCTGCAGTGTGACAGGCAGCCCGCCCATGATGTCCTCGACGAACGCGCCGGTGCCAGCCCGGCACCATTGGCACCGCCTCGCGGCCGGCGCCCTGGTGCTGGCGCTTGTGGCGTGGCGGCAATACCCCGATGGTTCCCTGCACGTGCAGTTTCCGGCATTGCCGGGCGACGCAGTGATCGTCCGCACCCCCGATGGCCAGGCGCTCGTCATCGATGGCGGTGGCGATCCTGCGGTGCTGGCTGCGTCGCTCGGCCGTGCGCTGCCGTTCTGGCAGCGCGAGTTGGCGGCACTCGTTCTGACCGCCGACGACGCGCGCGATCTGGTGAGTCAGATTGCATTGTTGGAGCGGTATCGCGTGCGGCGCGTCTATGTCGCCGTGCGGCCCGCGGGATCGGCGATCGCTGATGCCTGGTGGGCACGGATGCGCGAGCAACGGCTCGTGCCACAGCTGCTGCATGATGACTGCCACCTGAGCATTGGGGGTGTGGCCATCGCATGCGTGCGGCGTGGTGCAGCGCTGGTACTCACGCTCACCCACGGCGCCACCGGGGTCGTCCTGGCCCATCGAGTCGCTGCCGACGCGGCGCCGCTGGACCCTGGTGCGCCGACGACTCTGCTCAGCTATCCATGGATTCACGACCCCCGCCAGCCCTTCGTCAGCCGACTCGCTCCGCGGGTGCTGGTGTTCAGCGATGGTTTGCGCACCGGGCGGGTCGCGCGTCTGAGCTATGCTGCCCGCGGCATGGCCGAACGCGTGTTGTGCCATGAACGCAATGATGGCTCCATTCGCTGGTCGAGCGACGGCCGGCACTGGCGATTGCATCTGGCCGGCCCCGACCGCGATGCGCCGTGATCCCGGGTTGTGCATGGCGAACAGTGTGTGCGGCTTCGTCGCGGGCGTGCGACGAACGCTGGCCCGGGCCGGATGCGCGATGCACCGGGGTCGTGTCCGCACGCCCGGTGGCGGGATTCCGGCCAGGCGGTACACCGCGCACGAGCTGCTATAATGGACCAATGGGTGCATACATCATCCCGTTGTTCATCGTCGCCGTCGCCGGTCTCATTCCGCTGTCGCTGCTGCTGGCAGTCGCCTGGCAGCGCATCTACCGTGACGATC
>CAIQIY010000034.1 GCA_903871975.1 uncultured Chloroflexota bacterium
CATCGCCGCGCATTACGACGGCCTGGTCCAGACTGCCGGATGGTGGAAGCAGAAGCGCCTGCCAGGGCATCAGGGTGACTTCATGCTGCTCGGCTACGAGCACGGCCTGACTGCAATGGTCGTGGGGGTGTTCGACACTGCGCCACTCGGCGGCTCGGGGCGGATCGTCTACACGCTGACCGGATCGAAGTGAGGCGCCGGGCGCCATCCGCATCGGGTGCGAGTGGGGCGCAATCCGGAGCGCCCCCGCTGCCCCGGCATATCACGGAGCCAAGGGCGTCGCGGGCCATTGTGCGGTAACGCCGGCAGTCGCATCAGACACAGCGAACCCCCAATGCCGGAAGAGCGGCGTCAGATTACGCTGGTAGCCTGCGCTCAGGTGTTCGACCAGATACGCCAGCCGGGCGGCGTCATCGCCGGCCGTCATGCCCGCCGCGGCATCACGGGCCGCACGCGTCAGCATCGCGCGCATCCCATCCCAGCCATGGGTGCCGATCAGTAGATCGAAGCAGCCCAGCAGAATGAACGGATCGGCCGCCAGGTCGCTGAACGCCGGCGAGGCGCTGGCATGATACGCGTGCCCGGCAGCGAATAACGCAGAACCCATCTGCGACACCCAGCTCCAGCCATTCTGTCGATAACTCCACAACCCAAAGACATTCGGCCACACCTCCACGGTCACCTCGGGGACATACAGGTCATGCGCGGCGGCATGCATGTTATGGCCATGCTCATGTGCAATCCCCCACCCCGGATGGCCTTCGTCGTTGAGTCGCGGGATCAGCTCCTGGCGTGCTGCGGCACGCTGAAAGACGATCGGATTGCCCGCGTGCATCCACCACGCGGCATCCGGGACGTCGCGCGGGATGAGCCAGACCATCTCGCCACCAAACGGTGGCTGTACCGCCCCCGCCAGCTCCAGTTCGGCACGATAGATCCGGTCGAGCGCCGCGATCGCGCCAACCGGATCGACGAGCAAACTCCAGTCCTCTGTCGGCAATGCCAGCCCCATACGCGCACCCTCGATGACGAACAGGGCCCGCTCGCCGCTCGCGAGCGCCGCCGCTGCCAGCGTCGCGACACGCGCCACTGCTGCGCCGCTGAGCACCACAATGCGCATCGGAGCGTACGATGCGAGCGGCCGCAGCACATACATCGGCATCGCGGGCTCGCCAGCACGATCAGCAGGATCCTCGATCGAGCCATCCATCACCGCAAACCCGAGGCGCGCACCGAGTCGCTGCAGCGGATAGCGCAGAGCCTGCGGGTCATCATGACCGGCGCGCCAGCTCCAGCCGAGGCCGGTGGCCAGGACGCCGCCGCCGACGCGCACATAGCGATCGAGCAAGTCGAGCTCGGCATCGGCGATAGTGCCCCACGGATTACCGAAGATCACCGCATCGACTGCCGCCAACTGCGACGCATCGAGCGGCGCCGACAACTCGCGCAGCTGTACACCGCCCGACACCAGCCGATGGCGCAGTTCTGGCGAGAAGGTCGCCATGGTCAGCCACTCGCCGTGGCCCGCAGTAAACCCCAGGCGGGTGCCACCAGCGAGCAGCCAGGTGATCACCCGCAACCGAAACGCATCGTTGTCATGACGCCCATCGCTGCCCTGCGTCCAGGCGCCCTCGTGGCCGGCCCACACCACCACGCGCCCACGGTCGATCTGGCCGAGCCAACCCGGGCTAGGCAGCGTGCCGGCGAGGCCCGTGCGGTCGCCACCGGTCGCCTGATCACTGGCCCAGATCAGTGGCGCATAGAGTGACGGATCTGCAGCGACCCGGCTCATCAGCAGCGGAAACTGAACGGCGTAGAGTCCGGCGATCAGCGCTGCGTGCGGTTGGGCACAGGCACGACATCCGTCACCATCGGGGCCACGAACCGTCGGGACATGGATCCGCGATGCCGAGCGTGGCCCAGCGGCTTCGGACTGCGCTCCCGCAGGCGCAACAAGCCGGCATGCACTGAGCATGAAGCCCGAGGCACATATGCCCAATATGGCTCGTCGCTGCATCAACGTGCTCCGGTTGCCGCCCGGTTGGACGGGCGCCGCGACAGGGTTCGCCCACCACGACGCTCGTCGACTTCCTGGCAGCTCGCCATCGCTCATGCACTGGTTGCCGCAGCTGCGGCATCACTGCCACCGCCACTGTTCGGCTCGCCATCCGTGGTCGCCTCGGCACCACCTGCGGTACTGGCCCCGGCATCGTCGCTGGCCCCGGCATCGTCGCTGGCCCCGGCATCGTCGCTGGACCCGGCATCGTCGCTGGACCCGGCGTCGTCGCTGGACCCGGCATCACCGGTGGCCCCAGCGTCGTCGGTGGCCCCAGCGTCGTCGGTGGCGTCGCTCGCAGCACCGGCGTCGTCAGTAGC
>CAIQIY010000035.1 GCA_903871975.1 uncultured Chloroflexota bacterium
CGCCGACCGGCCGGGGCACGATCGGCGGTACTCGGTGCGTACCGACAAGATCCGCGCACTCGGCTGGCAGCCGCGCCACGATTTCGCCGCAGCGCTCGAGCGCACCGTACGCTGGTACGTCGCCAACGAAGCCTGGTGGCGGCCGATCAAGAGCGGCGAGTATCGCGACTATTACCGACAGCAGTACCAATCGCGCCTCGGGCAGGCATGAGCGACAGCGACGCGGTGCCACGGCTGGTCCGTGCCGCGACGGCGCACGCGACCACCATCGGCGCGGCGCTCGCCGAGTTCGACGATCCGCGCGTCTGGCCGGCGTTCGTGCGTGGGGGGGTGTGGTGCGACACGCAGCGCGTCGCCGACCAGGCAGCGCCGGTGCCGGCCGGTGCCACGGTGGTCGTGCGGCTACCGCCGCACACCGGCTACATCGACGTCGTCGTCGAGCCTGGCTGGATCCTCTACGAAGACGCCGATCTGCTCGTCGTCGACAAGCCGGCCGGCGTGGTCGTGAACGCCGTGCCATGGGATGTGGCGGGCAATCTGCAGGTGGCGCTGGCGCGCTGGCTGATCGCCCGCGATGGCGTGGTCGGCGCACTCCACCCGGCACATCGCCTCGACCGCGAGACCAGCGGGGTGCTCGTGTTCGCGCGTTCGCCGCGTGCCAATGTCGGGCTCCAGCAGGCATTCGCCGGCGCTGGCGCCATCAAGCAGTACCACGGCCTCGCCACCGGCACCCCGGAGCAGCTGCAGCCGACGCTCACCACCGGGCACGGCCGTTCGGCGCACGGCGCGTTCCGTGTCTACCCCGCCGACCAGATCGGCCGGACGCTCGCCAACGGCAGCACCGTCAAGCGGATGGTCACGGCGTTCAGCTTCCGTGAACGTGGCGACGGCAGTTGGTGGTTCGAGGCGGTGCCCCAAACCGGCCGCACCCACCAGATCCGCCTGCACCTGGCGGCGCTGGGCTGCCCGTTGCTCGGCGACCGGCGCTACGGCGGGGTGCTGGTGTGGCGCGGGGCGCCGCTGACGCGCCACCTGTTGCACGCCTCGCGCCTCACCGTGCCGCACCCGCGCGATGGTCAGCCGATCAGCTTCGTGGCTGCACCACCCGACTGGCTGGCCGATGGGTGACTGTGGGCATCGGTCAGGCGCGCGATGCGCGGAGCAGCGCCGTCGACACCGTGAACGACTCTGCGTCGACGCACAGCGCGGTGCGCACGTCGTCGGGGGCGGCGGCGATCACCTGGCGAATCTGTTCGGCGGTTGCAGCCGAAACGCGCATGCGGGCGAACCATGGCGCGAAGTGCAGCACGGTGGCATGGGTGCTGACGAGCTCGGCAGACAGCCCGGCAGCCGCGCACAACGCCAGCCATTGCGCCACCGTGTGATCACGGACATGTGACGGATCGCGCAGCACTTCGATGGCGTTGAGGACCGTATCGGCCATCAGCAGCGGCGGCGCCACCACGTCGGCCAACAGCAGGCACCCACCCGGGCGCACGACGCGCGCAACTTCGCGCAGCACCCGAAGCGGATCGGCGAAATGGTGCGCGCAATAGCGCGACGTCACCACATCGAAGCTGGCATCGGCGAACGGCAGATGCGCGGCATCGCCATGCTCGAACCGCACCGTCGCAAGACCGCGTTGCCGTGCCAG
>CAIQIY010000036.1 GCA_903871975.1 uncultured Chloroflexota bacterium
ACGATCGCCTCGTCCTCGCGGTCGATCTCGGCGACAACGGTCGGAAACATGCTGGTGACCGAGTGGCTCGGCCACTCGGACGTGGGCAACGCGGCGTACGGCGCGGCACTGATCAGGGCATCACCCGATGGCGCCACCGCGGTACGCTCCTCGAACTCGCCGGCCGGCGCCAGCTGCCAGTCGGCCGGGTACCACAACCGATAGCCGCCAGCGCCCACCTCGACGCGCGGCGTGGCGGCCAGCCAGGCGATCGGCGAGGCGAAATCGACCTCACCGACCTCGCGGCGCGCCGGTGCCGTGCCGGGTTGCCAGCGCCACAGCTCGCCGGGCGCCTCGCCCACGCCGAGCGGCTCCGACGTCGGCAGCTCCGGATTCCAGTCGGGCGGCAGCAACACGAGTGCCTCGTCGCCGGCGGGCGACCAGCTCACCGACTGGGCGCGCTCGAACGGGCCATCGCCGAGCGCGGTACCGATCAACGTCAGCGGCCCCGACGGGACGAACGTCTCGCGCGTGCCGGCGAACGTCAACGCCTCGACGCGCCACTGGTCGTAGCCGCCGAAGCCCCGCGCATCGCCGAAGTTGTCTTCGACCAGCAGGGCTGCGGTGCCGTCGGGGCGGAAGCTGGCCGGCCGCCACCAGCCCGCGCCGGCGGCATAGGCGGCACCACGGCCGACGAACGAGGCGCCGATCTCGCTGATGATGACGTCGGTCTCGATCTGCACGCCCAGGTAGCGATGATACGTCAACTGCGCGCCGTCGGGGCTCCACGATGGGGCATAGACCAACAGGCCGGCATCGCTGCCGCTGACGTCGGCGCCGATGGCGCGGGCGAAGGCCCAGCCATTCTGGCCGCGCCGATTGACGATGGTGATCGTGTTTTGGGTCAATGGCTGCGGCTCGGGGTACAGCTCGTCCACGGTGGTCGGTGCGCTGGCGAATGCGACGCGCCGGCCATCCGGCGAGAATGCTGGATCGCAGCCGCGCCCGAGCACGCTGGCCGAACGATCGGTCAGCGTCAGCAGCACGACCTCGGCAGCGCCACAGAAGCGACTCCAGCCGGGCCAGGTCGTGGCATACCCGGTGTCGCCCGGTGCCGACGCAAACGCCAGCGCCATGCCATCGGGCGCCCAGCTCGGCGTCGCTTCGACACGTGGGTCATCGGTGAGCGGCGTCAGCCCCTGCCCATCGCGCCCGACCAACCAGACGTCGCTGCGACTCGTGTCGCCGCGAATCAGGGCGATGCTGCGGCCATCGGCACTGGCAGCGAATTCCCGCACATCGGTGGCCAGCAGACGCTCGCCGCCGCCGGCCAGATCACGGGCGACGAGCTGGCCGCCACGCAGGAACAACACCTCCTCGGCGCTGTTGACCACGGGTGCCGCCGTCGGGAGCGGCATCGCCGTCGCTGCAGGCGTCGCCGCCGGATCCGGAGCGCTGGTCGGCTGATCGACTGCGGCGGTGCGCTCGGCGGCGGCCGTGGGCGCATCGGCCGGCGTCGGTGTCGCGTCGGCACCGACGGCGCTGGGCAACGGGATCACGGTGATCTCCGGCGGCACCGGCGCCAGTGGGATCGCTGCTGTGCCACAGGCGGCGAGCAACCCACAAACGATGAACAGGCCGACGGCGCGTGCTGCGCTGCGCCGCTGAGCGCTGAGATGACGGAACATGGGCACACCTCCCGGTGCGATCGTCGATGATATGCCACCATTCTAGCACGCACCAGTAACCTGTGGCCGTGGTGCGCCGCCGCGAGTGGCGTGATCATGCCGGTGCAGCGTTGGACTGCCCGGGGTTGGCGAATATTGGCCGCAGCACCGGCATCTGCGCCGATCAGCAGTGTATGCATGCATCGCTGAACCGCCAGCGCTGCCGCGTCACGATCGTACGGTGGGGTGCGGGCCCGAGCTGCATCAGCGCTTCAGGCGTCGTGCCTTCACGCTTGGCCGGCTCCAGTGCTGCACGCGGGATGCGGCGCCCGGCTGTGGCGTCCATCAGGCGGTGCGCCTGAGCTGTGCGGGTACACCACGGCTTCGACCAGCTGGAAGCAGTCTGCCCTTGAGGGTCGTCGGTGCGCATCGCTACGCGTTCTGTGATTGTGTGCCCGATCGGTGAGTGAGAGAAGCCAGCGAGAGCGCCGTTCGCGGGCGTTCTGCAGAACGGTTGCAGCAGTGTGGGTATCGAGCAGGCAGCTGTTCATCGGTTGCCGCTGACGGGTCTGCTGACTGTTTGGTGGAAGATAACCCATCTTCGTGCCGTTGATGCAGCCCGAAACGTGCTGGATATACTTGACGTAGTGTTCGCCCTGTGCTATGGTGGCCATACATCAGCGAATCTACACATGCCAACGCTGCGACACGCCAGTCGCTTGCGCAGGGTCTCGTCGGCGGCGCTCGGATGGCGCGCAGCCCGTGGCAGTGTACTTGTCTGATGGAATGTCCTGGTCGGTGGCGAGTGAGAGGGGCGTGTCATGCTGTCTCTGGTGCCAACTTTGTTCCAGGAGGAGTCGGAAGTCGTTGTGGAGGCGTCGGCGAGCGTCGGTGGGCTGATCCCGTTGGTTATCGGGCTACTCCTGATCGCAGGCATGTGGCGGGTCTTCTCAAAGGCCGGCAAGCCCGGTTGGGCGGCGATCATCCCGATCTACAACATCTACGTCCTCACCCAGATCGTGGGCAGGCCAGCGTGGTGGCTGGTGTTGTTCCTCATCCCCTTCGTCAACTTCATCGCCATCATCATCCTCGAGATCGACCTGTGCAAGTCATTCGGGGTCTCATGGCTCTGGATCCTGACCGGGCCGATCCTGTGGTTGGTGTTGGGTTTCGGTGGGGCAACGTATCGCGGCGCCGCAGCCGCCTGATCCCCGGGCCGCGCATGCACCACACCCGTCGAGGTTGTCGACGGGTGTGGTGCATTGGGAGTTGATGACGTCCGCGGCAGCGCGGCCCATGCGGCTCACCGGCCACAATGCATTCAGCCAGCGATGCGCGCCGCAATCGCCCGGCCCACGGTGCCGGTACTCGCCGCAGCCGCGCCGGGTGCCGCCACATCGGCGGTGACGATGCCGGCATCGAGCGTCGCCCACACCGCCGCCTCCACGGCCGCCGCCTCGGC
>CAIQIY010000037.1 GCA_903871975.1 uncultured Chloroflexota bacterium
GCTGCTGGTCTTTGCGCTCGGTCAGGTGGTGTCGGCGATCCGCGGCGTGCTGCTCGAGCGCGCCGGCCAGCAGCTCTCGCTCGACATGCGGTTGCGGCTCTACGACAAGCTGCAGCGCCAGTCGGCGGGCTACTACACGCAGCGCCGCACCGGCGACCTGCTCGCACGACTGGGTTCCGATGTCGAGAATATCCAGGATGTCCTGGTGCGTGGCACCGACTCGGTGCTCGCCAATGGGTTGCGCCTGATCGGCGTGGCGGCTGTCTTCATCGTGCTGCAACCGACGCTCGGCCTGCTCACGATCGCACCGATGGTCGCGGTGGGCGTGTTGCTGTGGCGCTACAACCGGCGCGTCCGCCCGATCTATCGTGCCGCCCGCGAGCGCCTCGGCGAGCTGACGGCCCGTCTGTCGGACAATCTGCACGGGATGCGCGTGATCCAGGCGTTCGCCCAGGAACGCCGCGAGAGCTCCGCCATTCATGCCCTCGGCACCGAGCTGTACCACGAGCAGGTGCAGGCAGTGATGGTGCGCAATCGTGTCTTTCCGGTGATCCGCTGGATCGCCAACCTCGGCCATGTGATCATGCTGGCGGGTGGCGTCTGGTTCATCGCCCTCGGCCAGTTCACGCTGGGCGGGCTGCTGGCGTATCGCGGCTACGGGCGCTACTTCTACGGCCCGGTCGATGATCTGGTCAGCATCAACGACCTGATCCAGCGGGCTGCGGCGGCCGGCCGCCGGGTGTTCGAAGTGCTCGATGCCCCCGAGCCCCTGACCGATGCCGCCGATGCGCACCCGCCGACGCAACCGGTCCGTGGCGCGATCGCGTTCCATGGCGTGCGCTTCGGCTACGACCCACGCCACCCGGTGCTGCATGACGTGACGCTGGCGATTGCGCCGGGCGAGCGCGTCGCCATCCTGGGGCCGTCGGGCGTCGGCAAGTCGACGCTGCTGGCACTCGTGGCACGGCTGTATGACCCCGATGCCGGCAGTGTGCAGCTCGACGGCACCGATCTGCGTCGGCTGCAGCTCGCCAGCCTGCGGGCCCGGATCGGCCAGGTGCAACAGGAGACCTACCTGTTCAATGCGTCGGTGCTCGAGAACCTGCGCTACGGCCGGCCCGATGCGACGCGCGAGCAGGTCGAGGCGGCGGCGCGCGCGGCGAATGCTGCCGGCTTCATCGAGGCATTGCCTCGTGGCTACGAGACGATCGTCGGCGAGCGCGGCGTGAAGCTGTCGGGCGGCCAGAAACAACGCATCGCCGTGGCGCGGGCATTCCTCGCCGATACGCCCATCCTGCTGCTCGATGAGCCAACCAGCGCGGTCGAACCCGAGTCCGAGGCGCTGATCATCGAGGGCATCGAGCGACTGATGGCCGGCCGCACGACGCTGATCGTCTCGCATCGCTTGTCGCTGGCACGCAGCGCCGACCGGGTGGTGGTCGTGGTCGATGGGCGGATCGCCGAGTCGGGCTCGCCCGCGGAGTTGCTGGCGCGCCCCACCAGCCATTTCGCCGCGATGATCCGCGCCGATTCGGCGTTTGCCGCGCTGCCGGTGGCCTGAGCGCGGTGCAATCGACGCCGATCCGTGCATGCGTGACGCGGCTCGGCGTGGCCCCGAGCGCCCGCCCGGGGTCAACCCGTCGCGCGGGCGCGGCAGCCGCCCTCAGGCGAACGCGATCAGCGCCTTGATCACGCCCGCATCGGGGTTCGTCCAGCTGGCGAACTGCCCCAGCGCTTCGCCGGGGCTCACGACGACCGATGTCCAGGGGCGGACATCGATGGCGCCTCGCTCGAGGGCGCGCAGCACAGTGACAACATCGGCGGCGGTGGCGTTGCGGCTGGCCAGCAGCGTCAACTCGCGGCGATGCAGCTCGGGGTCGTGGAAGCTGATGTCGGCCTGGACCAGGCCGACGAATACCAGCCGCCCGGCGTGTGCCGGGTAGCCGAATGCCCGCATCATCGACGCCGCATTGCCGGTCGCATCAAACACCACGGTCGGCGGATCGTCGCCGGCCCAGTGCCGCATTTGTGCCGCGACATCGCCGCGGCCGTCGAGCGTGTCGGCGAAGCCGATCTGCGCCGCAAACGCCAATCGGCGGTCGCTGATGTCCATCAGCCGCACCTCGGCCCCGGCCAGGCGGGCGAAACTGGCCGTCCCCAGGCCAATCGGGCCGGCGCCGATCACCAGCGCACGTTCGCCCGGCACGATTGCGGCACGACGCACCGCATGCGCACCGATGGCCAGCATCTCGACGAACGCCAGCTGGTCGTAGTCGAGCGCATCGGAGCGATGCAGCAGCCCGGCGGGCATGAGCAGCTCGTCGCGCATGCCGCCATCGGTGTGTACGCCGAGGGTCTGCAGCGTGGTGCAACAGTTGGTGGCGCCCCGTCGGCATGCGCTGCAGCCGCCACAGTGCAGGTAGGGCTGGACGCAACAGCGGTCGCCGGCGCGCAGCGTCGTCACATCAGCGGCAGATTCGAGCACCTCGACGCCCAGTTCGTGGCCGAGAATGCGTGGATAGGTGAAGAACGGCTGCCGCCCGGCGAACGCATGCAGATCGGTGCCGCAGACTCCGACGCGGTGCACGCGCACGCGCACCATGCCGGACGACGGTGCACCGGGTGCCGGCGCGTCGCCGAGGTGCAGCACGCCCGGGGCAGTGAGCGTGAGGGTTCGCATGGGCCAGATCCTTTCGCGTGGCTGGCTGTCACTCCATTGATGCGAGCAGCGCCTCACGTGCGAGCATGTCGTCGATCGTCTCGCGCCGCTGCAACACCTGGATCCCCTCGCGGCGCAGCAGCAGTGCCGGCGGCCGTGGCACCCAGTTGTAGTTGCTCGCCATGCTCAGGGTGTAGGCGCCGGCGCTGGCCAGCGCGACGACATCGCCGATGGCAGCGCGGGGCAGCGGGATGCGGTGGATGAGGACGTCGCCGGATTCGCAGTAGCGCCCGGCCAGATGCACGACCTCGTCGGCCGGGGCGTCGGGTTGTGCCACCAGCACCGCATGGTACTGCGCACCATACAGTGCAGGCCGGATGTTGTCGCCCATGCCGCCGTCGAGGTGCAGGTAGCGTGCGGCATCGCTGTCGGCCGGCAGTGGCTTGCTGGCGATCACACGATACAACGCGACTCCGGCGCGGGCGATGATCGAGCGCCCCGGCTCGATCACCAGCCGCAGCGGCGCGAGGCCATGACGCCGGCAGCCATCGCGCAGGGCCGTGCCCAACGCTGCCGCATAGCCCTCGATCGACAACGCGGCCTGCCCACCAGTCGTCGGCACGCCCAGCCCACCGCCGATGTTGAGCTCCTCGATGATGATCCGATGCTCGTCGCGCAGCCGTACCGCACACGCCAGCAGCACGTCGATCGCGGCGGTGAAGGGCGACGTGCTGAAGATCTGCGAACCGAGGTGGGCGTGCAACGCCGTCGGCACCATCCCGTCGGCCGCATTCAGCACCCGGGCAGCCCGGTCGAGCGCCGCGAGCGGCAGGCCAAACTTGGCGCTGGCGTGGCCGGTCTGGATGTGCTGGTGGGTCTCGGTGACGATCTCGGGGGTCACGCGCAGGGCGATCGGCTGCGGCCGCGCGCGACCGGCGCTGAGTCGCGCCAGGTGCTCGAGCGTGTCGAGGCTGTCGACGACGATCTGCCCGATTCCGGCTGCCAGCACGAGCTGCAGTTCGTCGGTCGGCGTGGCGTTGCCGTGCAGGTGCATCGCGGCCGGATCGATGCCGGCGCGACGTGCTACCGCAAACTCGCCGGCCGAGACGACATCGAGGCCCAGGCCCTCGTCTGCGATGAGGCGTGCGAGGCCGGTCGTCAGCCAGGCCTTTCCGGCATAGTGCACGCGGCTTGCGCCCGGTGCCCCGGCGGCGAGCGCAGTGCGGTAGCGCCGACAGGTGTCGCGGATGGTCGCCTCGTCGAAGACATACGTCGGCGTGCCGTAGGTGTCGGCCAACGCCTCAAGGTCGTGGCCGGCGATGGCCAACCCTCCCTGGGCGCTACGCCCGGCGCTCAGTGGCCAGAGATCTGTCGCTTCCACCGCTGTCGGCTCCTTGCCTGCGCTGCACGCACCCCAGCATACCACACACCGCATCGCACGACGCTGCCGCGCCGCTGCGCTGCACGCGGGGGCCACTGCGATGTGCCAGCGTGCGGTAAGGGGGTGCCTGCGATCTGGGGAGGTGCGGGCCGACACCGTGCCGGCGAGCCGTGGTGGTACGGTGCGTGGTTCAGGGCGCCTCGAGGCCAAACGCATCGAGGAGCGCAGTGTCGCCCAGCAGGCTGGCGCTCGGCGCATCAGCGACGACCATGCCACCCGAGAGGACGACCATGCGCGGGAACACATCGCGAACCAGCCGCATGTCATGCGTCGAGACCAGCATCGCCTGGGGGAGTTCCTGCAGCAGCGTCACCAGGCCACGGCGCGCCCGCGGATCGAGCCCGGCTGAGGGCTCATCCAGCGCCAGAATCGCCGGGTCCATCGACAGCACTGTGGCAATCGCGACACGCTTGCGCTGGCCGAGGCTCAGGTGATGCGGCATGCGCCGCTCAAATCCGGCCATGCCAACCTGCTCCAATGCCACCGCCACGCGTTGCGCGACCTCAGCGCGTGGATAGCCGATGTGCAACGGGCCGAACGCCACATCGTCGAAGACCGTCGGCGAGAA
>CAIQIY010000038.1 GCA_903871975.1 uncultured Chloroflexota bacterium
ATGGCTTCAGCGGCACCCCGCTGAAGGTGGTGTTTCGCAGCCGCGAGTCGCGCGAGGAGCATGCCGAGCGCCGCAGCCGCCGCCCCGAGCGCGCGCGCCGCGCTGCGGCACCGGCAGCGGCGGATAGCGACGATGACGCGCCCGACGGGCTGTCCGACGACTGAACCGATGCGCGCCGGGTGCGGCCACCGCTGCCGCACCCGACAGCCGAATGTGCCGCGCCCGGCGGTGCGTTAGACGGCGAGCGCCGTGCGGGCGCCGGTGAGCACCTCGCGGTACACCTGCACGATCTCGCAGCCGATGGTGGCCCAGCCGAAGCGCCGCGCCCGTTGCCGCGCGCCGGCGGCGAGCTGTGCCGCCAGTGCAGCATCATCGAGAATGCGCCCCAGCTGGCTGGCCAGTCGGTCGGGCGCAGCCGGTGGCGTCAGCAACCCGCTGACGCCATCCTCGACGATGAACGCCGGCCCACCGGCATCGGTGACCACCACCGGGCGGCCGCTCGCCAGGCCCTCAAGTGCCGCCATGCCGAACGACTCGTAGTGCGACGGCATCGTGACGATGTCGGCGGCGGCGTAGAAGAGCGGAAGCTGCTCGTGCGTCCGGGCGCCGGCGAAGCGGACCGCATCGCCGAGGCCGAGTGCATCGCGCAACGCGCCGAGGCGGCGTTGCTCGGCATTCCAGCGCTCGGGAGCATCCTCGGGTTCGCCGCCGACCACCAGTGCGGTGTACTGGCCGCGCAGCGCGGGCCGCGCAGCGAGGATCTGTGCGCTCGCCTCGATCAGTGCATCAATGCCCTTGAGCGGTTCGATGCGCCCCACCAGCACCACCAGCCGGTGTGGCGCCGCCGGCAGGCCGAGCGCCGCCCGTGCCGCGTCGCGGTCGCGCGGGTGGAAGCGCTGCAGATCGACACCCGCCGGGATCACGCGGATCCGCGCCGCGTCGGCACCGTAATGCCAGACCATCTGCGCGCGATCGAGCGGCGTCGCTGCAGTGACAGCGTCCACGGTCTGCAGCAGGTCGCGCTCGATGGCGATGCGGTCGCCGGTCTCGCGCTCATCGTCGCTGCGGGCGACCTCGTTCTTCATGGCGCCGAGGGTGTGGAACATGTGCACGATCGGCGCGCCCCAGGCTTGGCGCAACGCCCGGGCGACCTGCCCCGAGATCCAGTAGTGGCTGTGCAGGATGTCATAGTGCAGGTCTTCGCTCTCGGCGAAACACCGCACCCGATTGATGAACTCCGGCAAGTAGTCGAGCAACAGATTCTTGTCGTAGGGTGCCGCCGGACCGGCCCGCAGGTTGATCACGCGCACGCCGCGGTCGAGCGCGACGATCGTCGGCGTCGTCGCGTCCTGGGCGCGCGTGAAGATATCGATGGCGAGGCCTCGTCGCCCCAGCTCGCGACTCAATTCGCGAATGTAGACGTTCATCCCGCCGGCTTCCTTGCCGCCGAGCCGGGCGAGTGGGCTGCTGTGGACCGAGAGCATCGCGATTCGCATGGTTCTCCGATGGTATCCGGCACCGGCTTCGGCGCAGTGCTGCCGTGCCTGCACATAAGACGCACGCAGCGCCATGACGGATGCTGTCCGCCGTGGCGCCGCTGCCATCACCAAGTATACCACCGGCACGACCACACCCGCTCGGTGGCGGCCGGCGCACCCCTTCGTGCCTTCGTGTGACACCCACTCACTGCGCGTGCAGGGGCAACGAATCGGGCAGCCCTGCAACGCTCACGTGCCGCTGCTGTCGACCGCTGGCGCTGCCGGCTCTGACGTTGCATCAGCCCCGACGCACCGGCCATTCATTGACACACGCAGCGCCGCATGGTAGGCTTTGGCTGGCGTCCACCGCCGGGAGCGAGGTCATGTCGATACTGAGCGTCCACGCGCTTGCCAAATACTACGGCGCACAACACATCTTCAGCGATGTCGGCTTCCAGGTGGCCCGGGGCGACAAGATCGCCATCGTCGGCGTCAACGGTGCCGGCAAGAGCACGCTGCTCAAGATCATCGCCGGCGACGAAGACCCGACCAGCGGGCAGGTGAGCGTCGCGCGCGGCATACGGGTGGCGGTCCTGGCGCAGGAGGCCACGTTCACCACCGATCGGACGCTGCGCGAGGAGCTGGATCATTCGATGCGGCATCTGAATGCGCTGCGCGCCGAAATTGCCAGCCTCGAGGATGCGTTGGGCGATACTGCTGCGCCGGAGTGGGAAGCGCGCATGGAGCGCTACGGCGAGCTGACGCAGCGCTTCGAGCATGCCGGGGGTTACGACATCGAGCGCCGGATGCTGATGATCGTCGCGGGCCTGGGCTTCGACGAGCGCCATCTGCAGCAGCCGGTCGCCCAGTTCAGCGGTGGCCAGAAGACCCGCGCCGCGATGGCGGCGGCGTTGCTGGCGGATCCGGACCTGCTGCTGCTCGATGAGCCGACCAACCATCTGGACTTGGCGGCGCTCGAGTGGCTCGAGCGCTTTCTGCGCGACTGGGACGGCACGCTGATCGTCGTGTCGCACGACCGCTACTTTCTCGATCGGGTGACCAACCGCACGCTCGAGGTGGCGTTTGGTCGGCTCGATGGCGACTACCCGGCGGGCTATGAGCGCTACCTTGAGCTGAAGGCCGCGCGGCTCGAGTTGCAGCTGAAGCAGTTTCAGGCGCAGCAGGAATTCATCGCCCGCACCGAGGATTTCATCCGCCGGTTCAAGAACAGCACGCTCTCGAAACAGGCTCGTGGCCGCGAGCGACGCCTCGAACGGCTGAAAGAAGGCTGGCAGGGCGGCTCGGGGCGCGTCGAACGGATGATCGAGCGCCCCGAGGAGCGGCGCAAGCTGTCGCTCGACATGCGCAGCACGGCGCGCGGCGGCGATCTGGTGCTGCGCCTCGAGAAGCTCGAGGTCGGCTTCGCGCTCGCCCGCGGCGAACATCGCTTGCTGCACGTCCGCGCTGCCGAGATCACGCGCGGCCGCCGCGTGGCGCTGATGGGCCCGAATGGCAGCGGCAAGACGACGCTGTTGCGCACGATGGTCGGCGAACTGCCGCCGTTGCGCGGCGTGGTGCGCCTCGGGCATCGCGTCACGATCACGTACTACGCCCAGGCCCACGAGGCGCTGCGCCCCGAGGCGTTGATCATCGAGGAGATCCGGCGCGTCCGTCCGTCGATCAAGGAGGTCGAGGCGCGCACGCTGCTCGGGCGCTTCCTGTTCAGCGGCGACGATGTCTTCAAGCGCGTCGGCACGCTGTCGGGCGGCGAGCGCAGCCGCGTGGCGCTGGCACAGCTGTCGCTGCTCGAAGGCAACCTGCTGGTGCTCGATGAGCCGACCAACCACCTCGACATCGATGCGCGCCAGGCGCTCGAGACGGTGTTGAACGAGTTCGATGGCACGATTCTGTTCGTGTCGCACGATCGCTACTTCGTCGATGCAGTCGCCGACACCGTCTGGATGGTGCAGGACGGCACCCTCGAGTTCTTCGACGGCAATTACACCGAGTATGTCGCCGACCGTGATGCCCGCGCGGCACGGCTGGCACGCGCAGCTGCCGCGAGCGCCCCGGTGCCGGCCGTCGCGGTCGCCGCGGCGCCGGCCGACGACGAGCGGCGCGAGGAGCGGCGCCGACAACGCCGGCTGCAGGCG
>CAIQIY010000039.1 GCA_903871975.1 uncultured Chloroflexota bacterium
GCCCGCCTTGCGCTGGCGCTCGATCCGCTTGTCGAGCATCGCCTCGTCGCGCTTGAGCCGTTGCTCGGCACGCTTCACGGCCTGCTCCTGCTGCTGCACATGTGCCGCGGCCGCCTTCGGCGCGAGCTGCAGGCGGCGTGCCTCGTCGCGCCGCTGCGCGAGCGCAGTTCGTGCCTGCATCGCAGAGACCTGCGAACGCTTGGTGGCATCGGCGGCCCGGCGCGTCTTCGTCGCGCGGCGGTCGGCGCGGTCGAGCTCCTGCTGCTCGTTCGCTTGCTGTTTGGCGGCGGCGCGCTGCTCGCGCTGGCTCGCGGCCTGCTCGTAGTGCTGCTGCTGCTGGCGCGCTTCGGCGATGCGTGCCTGCTGACGCGCCGTGGTGCGGGCCTCGTCGGCGCGCGCCTGCTTCGCGCGGCGTTCGGCGGCGGCGACATCGCGCTCGGCCTTGCGCACCGCCGCCGTGCGATGGTTCTGCGTGAGTGCGTTGCCACGCGCGCCCGACGCCGACAGCTTCTCGGCGGCCAGTCGGGCCTGGGCCTGCTTGACGGCTTCATCCGATTCGCGTGTGCGCTGACCAGCCGCTTCGATCTTCGCTTCGGAGGCCGTGGCACGCTTCGCCGCCATCGCCGCGGCGCGCTTCGGGCTCACCTTGCCCACCACCGCCAGCTGGGCGCGGCGCAGCGGCGCCACCAGCTTGTCGGTGACCTTCAGCAGGCCGTCGAACAGCTTGTCGATCGGGCGGCGCACCTTCTCGACGGTACGCTTGATGATGTTCGGAATGCCATCGATGCGCAGGAGTTTGGCGAACAGCGTCAGCGCCAGCGGGATGGCGTCGGCCAATACGCTCTCGACGTGGTTGGCGGCAGCGCTCAGGTTGTTGTTGAGCACCATCTCGACCGAGTCGAGGATGCTGTTGAGCAACGCGATGACCTGCTGCCCGTTTTCGAACAGAAAGCGCAGGAAGGCGATCAGCAGCTGCGCCGCCTTGAGCGCCGCACCGGCCGGGCTGAGCATGCTGACGAGCAGCTCGATGCCGGCGACCACCAGCCGTGTCCGGATGAACGCCATGATCTCGTCCATCAGGTTGTTGGCGACACCGCTGAGGGCGCCGCTGAGCAGCGTCATCAGCTCGCCGAGTGGATCGTCGCTGGTGAGGATGCGCTTGATGGGATTCGGCCCGCCGTCGGTGGCGGCCGGCCCGCTGGCCGCAGCATGGCCGACGATGATGGCCGCGAGCGTCGGGCCGTAGCGCTTCTCGACACGCGCGCGGATGCCGTCGACGCCGATGCCGAGGATGTCGAACACCAGGCGCAGGATGCCCCGCAACGAGAAGCCGTAGTCGGTTGGTGGCTTGACGCCGAGCTCGGCGACCTCGCCGAACATCCAGCGCATCAGGCCGCCGAGCAGGTGCTTGAGGATGTTCGAGGCGAACTGCTTGAATCCCTGGCCGACGGCGTTGAAGAAGTTCTTGAAGAACGGCACGATGTTGGTGATGATCTGCCAGGCCAGCGAGGCCAGGCGACCGAGCAGCTTCACCAGCGCCTTGGCCAGGCCCACCAGCACGTCGACGATGTTCTTGATCGCCTCCCAGGCCTTCTGCAGGAAGCCCTTGTTGGCTTCCTTGAGCTCCTCGATGCGCGCGTCGAGTTCCTTGACCTTCTCGTCGAGTTTTGCGCGCAACGTGTCGGCCAGCTGTTGCTGCCGATCCGCCACGCTGGCAGCGAGGTCGCTGAACTCGCCGGCGATCCGCGCCCGCTCCTGATCGGCGATGTCGCGCAGATGCGCCGGTGCCGCGGCCGCCTTCGCCTCGACCTCTGCCAGCCCCTCGCGGATGGCGCCCTGCGCAGCATCGATCTGCGTCTGGATGTGCTCGGTGATCTGCCGGATGACCAGGTTGAGATAGCCCTCGTACTGCTGCTTGCCTTCGTCGTAGAACTGGTTGACCTCGCCAGGCATGCCGACAAATTTGTCTTTCAACCAGCGCGTCCACCCCCACATGCCGCCGTAGCGCTTCTTCTTGTAGTCGTTGACGCGCTTGGTGACGTAGGCCTCGAACATCTGGCGTGCCCGCTCGGCACCTTCGTCGAACCGGCGCACGACCTCGTTTTCGAGCGGATCGAGGATGGTGTCGACACGGGCGCGCGTGGCAGTGAAGATGGCCTGGAACTGCTGCGCCAGCTGGGCACGCTCGGTTTCGTTCTCGCCCTGCGACTCCGTCTGCGACTGCTCGGTCTGTTGGGTGCTGGCCGTGCGCACCTGATGCATCTGCGCAAGACCCTGGTCGACGTGGCTGCCGGCTTCGGTCTGCAGTGCGTCGCTGGCCTGCTGCTCGGCACCGCGATATTCGGCGGGGGCAGTGGCGGCATGCTGCTGTGCCTGCGCCTTGCTGGTCAGCGCGGCGTCGGCCTGCGGCTCGTTGAGCGCCTGCAGCTGCGGTTCGCTGATGTCGCTCTGCTCGAGCTGCCCATCGAGCCGCTCGCTGTTCTGCCGCAACGGCTGCTCGACGTCGCTGTCGGGGCGCGCCGGTGGCACGATCTGCTCGGGCTGCACCGCGGCGCCGTCGGGCGCCGGGCCGGGGTCGTTGGCCTGACGCGGCGTGACCACCTTGGCCGCGATGCCGGCAGTCGGTGGTGCGGCACCACTGACCTGGGTGATCGGGCCGAGCGTGGCGGCGCTGCCGGCAGCGACTTGCTGCCTGACCTGCTGGCGCACCTGGTCGAGCCGCCGGCCGTCCTTGCTGTCGTCGGCCTCCTGGAGCGTGCGCGGCGTGGCTCCGGCAGCTTGCTGCGCGACGCTCGCGCTGAACCCGGCAGCATCGAAGGGCGCCGCCGGCGTGGCGGCGAGCTGGTTGACTTGCCGGGCACGCGCGGCACCCTGGACTTCGTCGGCCGGGCCACGCGCCGCGGCTGCAGTCTCGGCGATTTTCTGCTCGGCTGGTGGCATGCGCGCCTGCTGCCCGGCGACCTGGCCGATGCGGCCGAGGACTGCGTCGAGGCCGGCGTGTGTCGCTGCACCATCACCGCCGGGCGCGGTGGCGGGATCGGCGGGCGCGGTGGCGGGATCGGTGGTGGGATCGGTGGTGGGATCGGTGGGATCGGTGGTGGGATCGGTGGGATCGGTGGTGGGATCAGCGGGCGCGGTGGCGGGATCAGCGGGATCGGTGGTGGGATCGGTGGTGGGATCGGTGGTGGGATCGGTGGCGGGATCAGCGGGCGCGGTGGCGGGATCAGCGGGCGCGGTGGCGGGATCAGCGGGCGCGGTGGTGGGATCGGCGGGCGCGGTGGCGGGGCTGGGGCGTGGCTCGGCACGGCGCATCAGCGTCGACACCGCACGATTCCCCACATGGCGCTGCATCGCCGAAAACGCGCGCACCGGCAGGCCGTCCGCCGGGCGAAACGCCAGCGGAGCGACCACGAGCGACTCGGCCGTGCCACGCGCATCAGCATGCTGCGTAGCCAGTGGCTCCTGTTCGGTGCGACGCAGCCTGCGGCGATCCGTCGACATCGGTCACCTCCACATCCCGGCACGCGCGACGCCGAATCTACCATGCGGGCGAACACCCGGCACATCAACCAGTGCGGGCGATCAGCTGCAGCGCCGCGCGCATATACCCCAGCGCATGCGCCATGCCGGCATGCCACGGTGCCGCACACTGCAGGTGCGGCGCATGGTCGGGGATCAGCACGCCATCGAAGCCATTGCGATGCAGAATGCGCAGCACCTCGAGCATATCGGTATCGCCATCATCGACGAACATCTCGTCGTAGTGTGGTGCGCGGCCGCGCACATTGCGGAAGTGAACATACGCGATGCGCCCGGTGCGGCTATACCGGTCAGTCATCGCGTAAATATCGCCGCCCGGCATCTCCGACAGCGTACCGATGCAGAACTCCAGCGTATGCATCGGGCTCGGGCTCGCAGCCAGCACGTCGGCGAGGCCGTCCGGCGAGTGAACCAGGCGCGCCGCGCCACGCAAGGTCGGCAGTGGCGGATCATCGGGATGCAGCGCCAGGCGCACGCCAGCCTGTTCGGCCACCGGCAGCATCGCCGCCAGGAACCGGTGATAGCGCTCCCAGATCTGGGCATGGCTCACCGGCGCGATCGTCGGCCCGCCATCGGGATCAAAGCGCTCCGGGTCATAGACCATGTTCCACACCATGCCTGCCCGGATCGGCGGCTGGGGCGGATCATGGAAGCCGACCGAGCGTGCCGCGCCGCGCGCCACCGGTGCCGCGCTCCGGCCCCAGACACCGGCGATGCTGAAGTTATAGCCCATCGTGCCGATACCCAGCCGGCCCATATCGCAGATGAGCTGTTGCAGCCGTGCGATCTGCGCATCGAACAGCGGGCCATCGAGCAGCACATCATACCAGTGCGCCGGGGCAACGTTCTCCAGCGCCTCGAGCACCAGGCCCTCGGATTCGACCAGCCGTTGCAGTTGCGCCAGACCATCGTACGTCCAGATCGGGTCAGCGGGATCCGAGACCCCGAACCCCTCGCCCGTCCGATCCGAAGTGATGATCTGGCGCCGGCCGCTGCCAGCAAACTGGCCGGGGATGTGCGCCACGATGTGGGTCGCGCCGGCCTGCCGCGCGAAGCGCAGGTTCTCGGCGTCGAGCAAATCGCGATACAACCCCAGCCCAAGCTTCATCACGCCTCCGCCGACCAGCGATCCAGGCTCGCCAGCGCCACCGCGCGCCCGCCAGCAGCCGACGCATTGGCCGCTTCCATCAGGGCCGTCAGATCGAGCGCCGCGGCAATGTTCTCGGTTGCATGCGTGCCCTGCTGAATGTGTGCCACCCACTGGTCGAACGCCCCCGGCACATCATCGGGCAGCGCGACCGGCTGCCAGCCAGCGCCACGGTTCACCAGCAACACGGCGTCGGGGGTGCCGAACAACGCGCTGCCCGCCGTACCGTGGAGCTCGATGCTGAACGGGGACGCCGGATTGACGAAGCCGGCCTCGACGATGCCGAGCGCGCCATCGGCGTACTGCAACAGCGCCGCTGCGTTGTCCTCGACCGCACGCCCCGTCACCGCGCCATAGCTGGCGCTCACGCGCTCCGGCAGCCCGAGAAATGCGCGGGTCAGGTACATCGGGTGGCAGCCGAGGTCGATCAGCGCGCCACCGCACGTCGCGGCCGCGTCGTAGAAATGCGCCGGCAGCCAGCCATCGGGGTGGCGCTCGGTACGCAGCGCCCCGTTGTGCGACAGCCGCACGCGCACCTGCGTCAGCTGGCCAAACGCGCCGTCGGCGATCAGCCCGCGGATCGCGGCGGTATACCCGGCGTACAACCGCGGCAACGAGATGGTCAGCACGACACCGGCGCGGTCGACTGCCGCGACGATCGCCTCGGCCTCGCGCAGGGTCGGTGCCAGGACCTTTTCGGTGAAGATGTGCTTGCCGGCGCGCGCCGCGGCAGTCATCACCTCGTGGTGCATCACCGTCGGCGCATCGACGATCACGGCATCGACGTCGTCGCGCGCCAGCAGCTCGGCCAGGTCGGCGATGAATGGCACGCCGAGCGTGGCAGCATTCGCCGCACCACGCTCGGCCAGCTCGTCCCACACCGCTACGATGCTGGTGTCGGGATGGCGCTGAGCCTCGTGCGTATAGTCCCAGGCATGCACATGCCAGTAACTCACCATTGCGACGCGAATCATTCGTTGGGTCCTTTCTTGAGCGATGGCACCAGCACCTCAGCCGCCGATCACGCCCGGCGTCGGTGTCTGCGGTGTGAGCGGCGGCAGCGTGGCCGGTTGCCACCACACCAGCGCGCCCACGAGAATCAAGCCGATGATGAGGGCGGCAGCCAACGCCATGGCCGTACGCCGGCTGCCCGCCGAGCGTGCCACGACTGGTGTGCCCAGCGGCGTCGCGCGACGCGTGACCGGTGGCAGCGGCAGCGTCGGTGCCACCAGTGGCACCTCGGCGTTGGTGTCGACCGGGATGCCGCTGACACGGGCCAACGCCACGGTGATGTTGTCGGTGCCGCCACACTCGTTCGCCCGGTTGACCAGCGCATCGCTGGCGTCGTCGAGCGAACCCTGCGCGATGATCTGCAGAATCTCGTCGTCGCGCACCAGGCCGGTGAGCCCGTCGCTGGCCAGCAGGATGATGTCGTCATCCTGGATCGGGACGCTGAAGACATCGACCTGGACATCGCCCTGGTGGCCGAGCGCCCGCGTGATCACGTTGCGGTAGTTCAGCGTGCGCGCCTGCTCGGCGGTGATGATCCCCGCAGCGATCTGGTCGGCGACGAGCGAGTGGTCGCGGGTGATCTGGGTGATCCGCGCGCCACGAATGTGGTACGCGCGGCTGTCGCCGACGTTGGCGACATACAGCCGTGCCTGATACAGCAACGCGGCGACCCCGGTGGTCCCCATGACGCCGCGGCCTTCGGCATAGACCCGGCGATTGGCTTCTTCGAATGCACGGCACAGGGCGTCTTCCCGGGCACCCTCGACCGTGTGATAGTAGGTGTCCATGATCGTGTTGACGGCGAGCTCGCTGGCGACCTCGCCGGCGGCGTGGCCACCCATGCCATCGCAGACGATCAGCAACGTGCCGAACTGCACCGTGTCCTGGCCGTCGGCGATCTCGAAGGCATCCTCGTTGTGGTCGCGCCGCAGCCCCGTGTCGGAACGCGCGCTCGTCTCGATGTGCATGCCACACGACTCCGTTGGGTCCGCACCTGTGGCACGAGTATAGCACGCGGAGGGTGACGGTGCAATTCGGCCGGAGATGTCGCGAACCCGCCACGCGCATGGCACGGCGGGTTCGACAGCTGGTGACCCCGACTGGATTCGAACCAGTAACCTCCAGCTCCGGAGGCTGGCGCTCTATCCAATTGAGCTACGGGGCCTCGGCCAGCAGATAGTAGCACGCGGTGCGCTGCCTGTCAACCTGCGCCCGGCCGGGGAGTATTCGGTCACCGATGTGACTGATCACAGACGACTCTTCGGTGCACCGCTCCCGCGACGCAGGAGCGGTGCAGCCGGGACAAGGCATCGCGATGGCCGTGCGGGGGCTCTGCGACCTGAAGACCCACCGCACGCTGCGCCAGCATCACGCGACGTGGCAGCACTCACTCGGGCTGGCCAACCTCGCCCACGGGGCCACCGCGCACACCACGCGCCATGTCCTGCTTGGCTTCGA
>CAIQIY010000040.1 GCA_903871975.1 uncultured Chloroflexota bacterium
GCCGGCGTCGCCGCGCTGTATCTGCAGCTGCAACCTGCCGCGACGCCCGCCCAGGTCACGGCGGCGCTCGTCAACGCCGCCACCAGCGGCGTGGTCGGCAATCCCGGCACGGGTTCGCCCAACCGGCTGCTCTACGGCGGCGACTTCGCCCCGGGCGAGGTCACGCCACAACCGACCGGCACTACCGAACCGTATCCGCCCCCCGGACCGACCAGCACCCCGGTGCCTACCACGGAGCCACCGACGGCGACGCCGGCGATCCCGCCCCCGGCCAACGATGCGATCGCCGCGCCACGAGTCATCACGGCGTTCCCGTACGCCGATGCGCTCAACGCCGCCGGTGCGACCCGGGACGCCCGGGATCCGCGGCTGAGCTGCGCCTTCGCACGCCAGGGCAACGGCTCGGTCTGGTACAGCTTCAAGACCAACACGCCCACGCAACTCGAGATCACGACTGCGGGGAGCAATTACGATACGGTCGTCGCGCTCTACCGCGGCACGCCGCGCAACCTTGCGCCGGTCGCATGCCACGACGACGTCAGCAGCGGCGACCTGACATCGCTGCTGCGGGCGCGCGTCACGCCAGGGACCTACTACATCCTCGTCGCGGCGTACCCCAACACGCGGCCCGGCATGCTGTCGCTGCGCGCCTCGACGACCCAGGTGGCCTTCGATGCGATCGAGAACGCGCGCCAGATCACCACGCCGTTCGCCGATGTCAACGTCAATACGCTGGCCGCCACCAACGATCCGACCGACCCGGTCATTCCGTGCATCGGCCGCTCCGGCGATCAGTCGGTGTGGTATCGCCTCACTGCCGCCAGCGGCGGTACGCTGACGCTGGATACGACTGGCAGCCGCTACGACACGGTCGTCGGCCTGTATCGTGGCTCACCGGGTGCCCTGGTGCACGTTGCCTGCAACGATGACATCAACTGGAGCAATCTGGCATCGCGCATCGTCACCACCATCGATGCGGGCCAGTACTACGTGATGGTGACACGCTTCAGCTCGTACAGCACCGGCGCCACACTGAACCTCAGGGCGACGCTGCAGACACCGACACCGACGCCGAGCAACACGCCGACGCCGACCGAAACCCCCACGCCGAGCAATACGCCCACGCCGAGCAATACGCCGACCGAGACGGCGACACCAACTGAGACGGCGACACCAACTGAGACGATGACGCCGACCGAGACGATGACGCCGACCGAGACGATGACGCCGACGGCGACGAGCGAACCGGGCACGAGTGCCAACGACGACGCCGCGCGGGCGGTGGTGGTGCAGGGCTTGCCGGTACAGCTCGAGGCGCTGACGCAACGCGCGACGGTCGCGAGCGATGACCCGATCCTGCCGTGTATCCGCGGGCGCGGCCAGGCGACGGTGTGGTATCGCTTCACCGCCACGGCCACCGGGCCGCTGCTGATCAGCACGTTCGGCAGCACGTACGACACGGTGGTGGGGCTCTACACCGGCAGCCGCGGTCGCCTGACCAATGTTGGCTGCAACGACGACGCGGGCAGCGGGCTGACATCGCAGCTGCGTGTGACGGTGAGCCGCGGCACGACCTACCATCTGGTGGTGGCGCAGTATGCAGCACCGCGCAGCGCGGCGACGGCGCTCGTCCGCGCGGGGGGCAACCTGCGGGTCGATGTGCCGGCGGCACCGCTGGCGGCACGCGGCGTCGGTGGGCAGCTGCTGCTGTCCGTGGCGGCACCGGCGAGCACGGTGGTGTTCGATGGTGCACCGGGCACGGCGGCGCCGCCGGCGCGCCTCGGCAGCCAGGCCATGACGGCGTTCGGCAGCGATACGCGGGCAGCAGGCAGCGTCGTGCGCACCATCGCGCCGGGCCGCGGCGTGCCCCCGGTGGCGCTGAGCACCAGCGCGACGCTGCTGCGCGTCGGCACCGGCTGGCAGTCGTGGTCGCACAGCTATCGGGGCGATGTCTACTACGTCACGGGCACCGAGCTGGTATTGAGCCTGCCGCCCCGGACGCGCGCCGTGCGCTTCTACCTGCAACCCAACGACACGGGCACGCACGCGTTCACCGTGGTCGAGGCGTCGGGGCGCTCGTCGGGACCGCTGGCGATCGCGGGGCGCAGTGGTGCACGCTCGGTGGGCTTCGTCGGCAGTGGCGTGCAGCCATACCTGACGCACATCCGCATCAGTGCACCGACTGCGGCGCGCGGCTTTGCCATCGGTACGCTGGCGATCGCGGTCGACACGCGCTCGGCATTCGATCAGTTCCGCATCCCGATCCCCGATCGGCCGCAACAGGCGGATCAGTCGCCGCTGCGTGGGCTGCTCGCCGCCGCACAGCGCTGATCCCGGCAACGTGGCCCGCCCGGTGCACATCGGTGCGCCGGGCGGGCGCTGCCGCCCCCCGGTAGCGCCGGTGCCGGGCATCGCCGCAGCCTGGCTGCCCGCCCGCGGGGATGTGCCACGCCGCGGCTGATCTGCCCCCCACGACGTCCCCATCACTCCCGCACGCACGCCACGGTCACGTGCGCGACGCCCGGCAGGCGGCGATCCCGCCATGGCGCCGCCCCCCCCCGCGCCCGCGATCGGTGGTGCCCGGGGCGGTCGCATGTGCGTCGAACCCCCACAATCTTGACAACGCCACACTCAAGGATCTATAGTTATTGCCAGCAGATCGCCGTCGGATGCGGCGACGTGGGGGCGAGACGATGGCAGGACGCGACTACTACCGGGCGCTGGGCGTCGAGCGCACGGCCAGCGAAACCGACATTCGCCAGGCATACCGTCGGCTGGCGCGGCAATATCACCCCGACATCAATCCGGGCAACACCGACGCCGAGGCGCGCTTCAAGGAGATCAACGAGGCCTACGAGGTCTTGTCC
>CAIQIY010000041.1 GCA_903871975.1 uncultured Chloroflexota bacterium
CGAGACGCTGGCGGGGCGCGATGTGTTGCGCGATGCGATCGAACAGCGTGGCTTTCCGCTGCGCTGATGGTGGTGCTGGCCGCGCGCAGGCGATGAGCGATCGCCGTATGATGCAAGGAGCAATCGTGTGACGAAGCAATTGATCGCGCCGGCCGATGGGCCGGCACCCGGTGGCGCCTATTCGCCCGGCATCCGCGCCGGCGACTGGCTGTTCGTCGCCGGGCAGGGGCCCACCGATCCCGCGACCGGGCAGCTGGCCGGCGCGACGATCGAGGAACAGACGCGCCAGGTGCTCGAGAATGTGCGCCGCATTCTGCAGGCTGGCGGCGCCGACATGCACCACGTGGTCAAGGCGACGGTCCACCTCGCCGATCTGACGCACTTCCAGCGCTTCAATGCCGTCTACGCCGAGTACTTCGCCGAGCCGCGCCCGGTCCGTACGACGGTCGGCAGCGCGCTGCCGGGGATCCTGGTCGAGATCGACGTGATCGCCTACCTGGGCGAGTGATCGATCATGCCTGAGCCACGACGATTCCCGCCCGGATTCCTCTGGGGGACTGCGACGGCGGCCCATCAGGTCGAGGGCGGCAACCAGCAGAATCAGTGGGCGCAGTGGGAACGCCAGCCGGGTCGCATCCGCGCTGGCGATACCGCCGGCGATGCGTGCGGCTGGTGGCGCTCGGCGAGCCGCGATCTGGCGCTCGCGGCCGAGCTGGGCACGAATGCCCATCGCCTGTCGGTCGAGTGGAGCCGCATCGAGCCGGCTGATGGTCGCTTCGATGCGGCAGCGATCGGGCGCTATCGCGAGCTGCTCGGCGAACTGCGTGGCCTCGGCTTGCGGCCGATGGTGACCCTGCATCACTTCACGCATCCGCTGTGGTTCGAGGCGCGTGGCGCGTGGGCGGCCGCCGATGCCGTCGAGCGCTTCACTCGCTTCGTCAATTACACCGTCGCAGCGCTGTGTGATTTGTGCGATCTGTGGGTGACGATCAACGAGCCGACGATCTTCGCGCTGCAGGGCTATCTGCTGGGCGTGTGGCCGCCGGGGCGACGCGCACCGGCCGAGGCGGTCGCGACAATCGCCGCGTTGTTGCGGGCGCACGCTGCCGCGGCCGATGCCATCCATCGCATCGACGGCAACCTGCAGGTTGGCCTGGCCCACCACATTCGCCTGATGGATCCGGCGAGCCGCCGCCCGCTCGATCGGCTGCTGGCGGCGCTGCACGACCGGGTGCTCAACCTGGCGCTGCTCGATGCACTGCGGACCGGTCATCTGGCGCTGCCCTATGGCGTCGGGCAGCGCATCACCGGCCTGCGCGGCTCATGCGATTTCGTCGGCGTCAACTACTACACGCGCGACCATGTGGCGTTCGACTCGCGCGCGCCGCGAGCATTCTTCGCCCGGCGCTTCGTGCCACCCGGTGCGCCGGTGAGCGCCGCCACGCACGATGGTACGCCCTATGGCGAGGTGTATCCGCAGGGTGTTGCGCGCGCCATCGCCATGGCGGCGCGCGTCGGCTTGCCGCTGTACCTCACCGAGCTCGGCATGCCCGATGCCGACGATGTGCAGCGGCCAGCGATGCTGCTGGCGACGCTCGGTGCCGTGCACCGGATGATCGCTGCCGGCCATGATGTGCGCGGCGTCTTCTGGTGGACGCTGGTGGATAATTTTGAGTGGGCCGAGGGGTGGCAGCTGCCATTTGGCTTGATCGCGCTGGATCGCGCCAGCGGTGCACGCCGGGTGCGGCGCAGTGGCGCACTGTATGCAGCGGTGGCACGCGCCAATGCGTTGCCGGCCACCGGTGAACGAGGTGCCGAATGACCGATGACGCCGAGCTGGTCGCACGGTCGCTGGCCGAGAGCCAGGCTGTGATGGCGCGGGTGGCCCAGCAGACCGATGCGGTGGCCACGATCGCTGCGTTGATTGTGGCGACGCTGGCGGCTGGTGGCAAGCTGCTGCTGTGCGGCAATGGCGGTAGCGCAGCCGATGCACAACACGTCGCATGCGAGTTGATGGTGCGCTATCGCCGCGAACGTCGCGCGCTGCCGGCACTCGCGCTGACGACCGATACCTCGCAGCTCACGGCGATCGCCAACGACTACGACGCCACGCGCGTGTTCGCGCGCCAGGTCGAGGCATTGGCGCGCCCGGGCGATCTGCTGGTGGCGATCTCGACCAGCGGCGATTCGCCGAATGTTCTGGCAGCAGTCGCGACAGCACGCCAGCTCGGCGTCGCGACGCTCGGTTTCACGGGGGCGCCAGGTGGTGCGCTGGCACATGCCGCCGATCGCTGCTACCATGCGCCGTCGGCCGTGACTGCGCGCATCCAGGAGGCGCACATCGCCGTGTGGCATGCGATCTGCGAGTGCGTCGACGCGCGCTTCGCCGGCTGACGGCGCGCTCAGTGGTGCGGATTGATGCCCTACCGAGAACCTCGTGGGGTACGACGCCGTGGCTGACGTGCCGGTGTGCCCGGCCCGGCAACGCGCGCGCTGCGTTGGTCCACAGCACATGTGGCTTCGGCGTGCTGCTGACGCGCCGGGAGCCAGCCGATCGGCATCTCGGCACACCTGCATCGCGGGATCGCCCACCACCGGGTCGTCGGTGTACAGCAGAAATGCCTCGCAGCACAGCTCGAAGCGTGCACCGGCTGGCTGCGCAGGCTGTTCGTGAGCGCACCACCGCGCGGATCA
>CAIQIY010000042.1 GCA_903871975.1 uncultured Chloroflexota bacterium
CAGCGCACACCGCCCGCGGCGAGCAGCGCACAGGTGTGGCTGCCGCCCGCGGCGATCGCTCCGACGCCGCTCAGCCCGCTCACGGTCACCGGCGTCAGGCGCTGCGTGATCGAGCCATCGCCGAGCTGCCCCCGATCGTTGCGACCCCAACACCGCACGCCACCCGCGGTGAGCAGCGCACAGGTGTGGTTGTTGCCCGCGGCGATCGCGCTGACGCCGCTCAGCCCGCTCACGGTCACCGGCGTCAGACGCCCGACCGTCGTTCCGTCACCCAGTTGACCGTTGGCATTCTTTCCCCAGCAGCGCACGTCGCCGGTCGTGAGCAGGGCACAGCTGTGCTGGTCGCCCGCCGCGACGCTGCTGCCGGCCACCGGTACGGGCGTTCTGGTCGGCGCGCGCCATGCATCGTGAGCGGCGGGTGCAGCGACGGCCAACGGGGCCGCGAGCGCGTTGATGCCGGCCACCGTGCCGATGGTGGCGACAATGGCGAGGATGATGCGGCCCGTGTGGTGTACTGGCATCATTCCATCTCCTATGTTTGTGTTGTGACGGGCGTTGGTCAGAGAAGCGCGGTGAAGGACCATCGTTACGGTCACGGCACTGCAATGATGATAACACGATACCACGATTGTGGCGATGCGCCCGACATTCATACCGTCGTGCACGAGCGCCACGACCGGACGCACAGGCGCCAGACAGGAGCTCGGGAGCGCGGGTGGTTGCCCGCAGGCATCGCTGGCTGGTCACTGCCGAGCCGCACGGGCGGCCGCGCCGGCGCACTGGAATGACGTGCGCATTTGCGCACTACCCCAGGTGCCCGCCTGTTCAGCGCCGGCACCGGGCGATACCGCCAGGCGACGGGCATTCGGCGGCGATGTGGTAGACTGGCGCGTCGCAATCGGCGAGGAGGATCGATGACCAGCGAGCGGCACACCGTCGAACATGATCTCCACGAGGCGCTGGGCGGCGCGGGGTGTGCGTTGTGCGCGCTGCTGGCGCGCAGCGTGCGCCGTGCCATCGATGCGTTGACCTACGAAGGCGTGACTGACGTCGACGTGCGTGCCGAGATCCGCGCGGCGCGCGGCTTGTGCGCCACCCACGGCGTGGCGCTGCGGCAGGCGCGGCAGGCGTTTGGTGCGGCGCTGGCGTATCGTGCGGTGCTCGGCGAGGTGCTGCGCGATCTCGCGGCACTGCCGGCCGAGCCGCCACGCGGGCTGCGGCGCATCTGGCGTGGTGCGCGGCGGGCGCCGCTCGCCGGGCGGCGTGCCTGCCCGGTGTGCGATCACATCGGCGAGATGCAGCGGATCTACTGCGAGGGGCTCATCCAGACGCTGCAGCGCCCCGGCGGCCGCGAACAGCTCGCCGCATCGGCCGGGTTGTGCCTGCCGCACCTGCGCGCCAGCCTCGCGAGCGCCGGCGATGCCGCGACCATCGCGACGCTGCGCAGCGTGCACCTGGCGCGGTATACCCTGCTGGCCGACGAACTCGACGAATTCATCAGGAAGCGCGACTACCGCTTTGCACGCGAGCCGTCGGGCAGCGAGCGCGACTCGTGGGTGCGCGCCATCGAGGCGTTGTCCGGCACGCCCGGGCTCCACCCGGCGGCAGTCGTCGACTCATCACCAGGAGGTACATCGTGACCTGGCGCCCCGCCCCGGATCGCGGATTCCACCCCGATCCGACGCGCCGCGGCATCGCACGCGCGCTGTATGCCACCGTGCGCGATCTGCCGCTGGTCTGCCCGCATGGCCACGTCGATCCGGCGTTGCTCGCCGATCCACACGCAACATTCGGGACGCCCGCCGACCTGTTGATCATCCCGGATCATTATGTCTTTCG
>CAIQIY010000043.1 GCA_903871975.1 uncultured Chloroflexota bacterium
GCCAGATCGCTGGCGTCACCGTGCAGGCCGACCGGTTCGCGCTCTTCGTCAGCACGCTCGAGCCACGCAAGAACCTGACGACGCTGCTGACGGCGCTGCACACCTGTCGCGAGCGGCGCCCCGGCACGCGCATTCCGCTGGTGGTCGCCGGCGCACGGGGGTGGCACGACGCAACCATGTTCGCACGCGTCGCCGAGCTGCGCCTCGAGGACCAGGTGCTGTTCTGTGGCGCGGTCGATGATGCAACCCTGCAGTGGCTGTACCGGCACTGCCGGGTCTACTGCAATCCGTCGCGCTACGAGGGCTTTGGCCTGCCGCTGCTCGAGGCGCTGCGCGCCGGTGCGGCGTGCCTCGCCAGCGACACGTCGAGCCTGCCCGAGATCGGCGGCACGGCGGTGCGCTATGTGCCGCCACTCGACAGCGCTGCATGGGCCGACGCCCTGGCCGATCTGTGGCGCGACGATGCGGCGCGGGCCATCATGCGCGCTGCCGGGCCCCGGCGGGCTGCGCAGTTCAGCTGGGAGCGCGCCGCACGTGCGACGTTCGCCGTCTATCGCCGGGCAGCCGGCGGTGTGCCGCCGCACGATGATGGCAGCGGCAGCGCCACCGCAGAGAACGATCCGCGGCCATCGACCGTAGAGCCTGGCAGCGGCCATACTGCAGAAGGATAGTCACCCATGGCAATCTCCGAGGACCGTTTTCGCCAGGCACTGGGGCGTTTCGCCAGCGGCGTGACCGTCGTGACGACGCGCGACGCCGGGGTACCGATCGGGCTCACGGTCAGTTCGTTCGCGTCGCTGTCGCTGGACCCGCCACTGATCCTGGTCGCCATTGATCTGCGCGTGCGCGCCAACGCGGCGATCAGCCAGGCGGGGGCATTCGCCGTGAATGTGCTCACTGCCGAACAGGAGCATCTGTCGCGGCAGTTCGCGACGCGTGATATCGACCGGTTCGCCGGCGTGGCCTGGCAGCCCGGCGCAGCGCTCGGCCTGCCGGTGCTGGATGGCGCATTGGCGCAGCTGGAGTGCCGGTTGCACCAGATGCTGCCCGGCGGCGACCATACGATCTTCGTCGGCGAGGTGGTCGCGGCACAGCTCGGCGATGCCACGCCGCTGCTGTACTTCCGCAGCGCGTATCGGCGCCTGGCCTGAGCGTCAGAGGCGCCGCATCGCCAGGCGCAGGCCGACGGCGGCCGACAGGCCGATCAGCGCGCAGCTGAGCCACGGCAGCGCGGTCAGGCCGGTGTCCTGGCCGATGCCATACAGCCAGCCGCCGACGGTGTGACCGATGCCACCACCGACCGCCAGCGCCAGCGCGTTCACGCCGAAGTACGATCCCAGCGCCGCCGGGTTGGCCAGCTCGGCGGCGACGGTCTGTTGTGTCGGCGTCGCCAGCAGCGCACCGAACGAGAACAGGGCGACACACAGCAGGAACGGCACGCTGCTGGTCGCCAGTGCCACGCTGCCGAGGCCGACGGCCATCAGCGCCATGCCCAGCGCCAGGATGCTGCCGGTCGTCAGGCGGCGGCTGGCCAGATGCATCGCCGGGACTTGCAGCACGATACTCATCACGGCGTTCAGCAGATAGACCCAGCTCACCGCGTCGTTGGTACCGGTGATCGCCACCGCGGCCAGTGGCAGCGACAGCGTCAACTGCACCCACATGAACCAGTAGCCCATCAACAGCGCGGTGAACCCCATGAAACGCCGATCGCGCAGCGCCATGCCGATGCCGCCGGTGAAGCCGCGACGCTCGCTGGCGACCTGCACGTCGGGCATCAGGGCGATGGTGAGCAGCACGGCCAGCGCGAAACAGCCCGCCGCCGCCAACGCCACCCACGCGAAATCCAGCCGCAGCAACAGTGCACCGGCCAGCGGCCCGAGCGACATGCCGAGCCCACGCACCACGCCGAGGCGCGCGAAGAAGCGTGCCCGGTCGGCGTCGGCGGTGAGTGCGGCGATGGCAGCGCTCGATGGCGATTCGAACAAGGCGCCACCGAGTGCGGCCAGCACCGCCGAGAGCCACAGCAGCGGCAGCGTGCCGGCGAAGGCCATCGCGGCGAAGCTGACGGCACGAATGGTCATGCCGATGATGATCAGGCGCCGTGCGCCGATGCGGTCGGCCAGCGCGCCACCGAACAGGGTGAGCCCCTGTTGCACGATCTGCCGCGTGGCCAGCACGCCGCCGATGGCAGCAGCCTGCCAGCCAAGCCCATCGACGTAGTGCACCGAGATGAGCGGGATGACCATGAAGAAGCCACCCCACATCAGGAAGGTGTCACTCAACATCACCAGCAGGCCACGCTGTCGGGCGCGTGGTGCGAGCGCTGCGGCCGGAATCGGTGCCATGACGCGAGGCTCCTCTCGACTTCAGGAAATCGCAGCCGGGTCGCGGTGTGGCCCGCTGCAGATCAGCGCGGCCGGCTGGCCGGCGACGCGGGTGAGAACCACGACGAGCGGCACGCCGTCGACCGGTCCGCTGAGTTCGCGCGCGAGCGCATCGGTGTCGAGCGGCGAGCCGCGTTTCTTGACGGTCACCGCACCGGCACCGCGGGCGCGCAGTGCATGGCGCAGCCGCTTCAGATGGAAGGGCGCCCACTCGAGCACGCGCCAGGCCCGCACGAACGGCGATGGCGGCGCGGCATCGCCGGTCAGATAGGCGATCTGCGCATCGAGCTGCCCCGCGCCGAGGCGATCCGCGACGGTCGTCACCAGGCCGGCACGGATCACCGCCGGGTCTGGCTCGAACAACCAGGCGCGCGGCGGCATGACGCGCGGCGGCGGCGGCGCGGCATCCTCCAGCGTGACCACACCGCCGCCATGATCCAGCAACGTCGCGCGGCGGCCCGCTCGTGCGGCCGGACCCGACCACAGCGTGGCTTCCTTGAGTGCGCCGTCGAGCGAGACAAATTCGACTTCGTGGGCCAGGTCGGCGGGCAGGGTCGCCAGATCGCACCCCGGTGCAACCTTGATGCCCAGCAACGGCACATCGGCCTGCCAGTGGCGCGCCAATGCGAGCGGCGGATCGTACTCGGCATCGGCGTGCAGCCGCTGGCCAGCACGCCGCCGCGCCGGGTCGTAGAAGATGCCGCCGAGGTGTTCCGGCAGATCGGCCCGCGTCACGCGGTACAGATCGGCTTCGCGCAGGCTGGCATGCTCCGCAAGCCCCAGGACGCGCAGATTTTCGGCGGCCATCGCCAGACGCAGCGGGTCGCGGTCGATGCCCAGGGCCGGCGCACGCGCCGCCAGTGCCAGCAGATCGCCACCACAGCCGCACGCCAGGTCTGCCACCAACCCGAGGCCGGCGAACCGCGCCGCCCGGTGCCGCGCCACCGGCGTGCTCGAGGCCTGCTCGAGCCCCTCGGCAGTGAAGTACAGCTGCGCCGCACGGTCGATACGGGGCGCAGCCCGTTGCCGCAACCGCGCCTGTTGGTAGACGGCAGCCGCCTGCGCGGCGCTGAGTGTACGGCGCAGCTCGGTGAGCACCGCGAGCTGCGCGGCGTCGCGCAGATCCGCCAGCATCGCCTGCGCCAGCCATCGCTGGCCGTCCGGGCCGAGCAACCAATGCCACGTCGCCTGATCCATCGCTGCCGGAACCTCGTGGCTCATCCGCGGTGGGGCGGCCCGGCTGCGCCC
>CAIQIY010000044.1 GCA_903871975.1 uncultured Chloroflexota bacterium
CCCGAGCGCGCTGGGGCCGGTGCACCCGGGCCTGTCATTCGACCTGCTCGGCGCGCAGGTCGCTGCGTGCCGCGCCAGGGGCATCGCGGTCTATGCCTACCAGTGTGTCACCTGGGACAATCTGTGCGCCGAGGAACATCCGGAATGGCTGGTGTTTCGCCGCGATCGCACCACCTACTTGCCACGCTTCGACGAACCACCCGGCTGGACGGCGCTGTGCCTGAGTCATCCCGCATTCGTCGCGCGGGTGCTCGAACATTCGGCCGAAGTGTTGCGGCACTACGCCGTCGACGGCATCTGGTACGACATGCCGTTGCCGATCGGGGGTGAGTGCTTCTGTGCGCGCTGCCTCGCCACATTGCGCGCGGCGGGCCACGATCCGCTCGACGTGGCCGTGCAGCGCCGGCACAAGCAGCATCTGCTGATCGACTTCCTGCGCCTGGCGCAAGCGCAGGCACAGGCGCTGCGCCCCGGCTGCCAGGTCGATCACAACAACCAGACGCGCCTCGGCCTCGGCGAGCGCGCCACGTGGCTCGACAACATCGACATCGAGGCGTTGCCGACGGCCTTCTGGGGCTACTGGTACTTTCCGACGAATGTGCGCTATGCGCGGACGTTCGGTCGCACGGTCTACGGCATGACGGGGCGCTTCCAGCGTGCCTGGGCCGACTTTGGCGGGCTCAAGCATCCGCTGCAGCTGCACGCCGAGCTGGCGGGCATCGTGGCGCATGGCGCGCGCTGCGACATCGGCGATCAGCTGCCGCCTGATGGGCGGCTCGAACCAGCGGTATACGCGACGATCGGTACGGCCTTTGCGGCAGTGGCCCGGCTGGAGCCATGGCTCGATGGCGCCGTGCCGGTCACCGAAGCCGCGCTGCTGGTCGATGGCCTGCCGCTCGAGGACCTCTCGACGGTCCCGGACGCCCACGCTGCCGGGCGTGGGGCGCCGAGTGTGTATGGGCTGACCCGCCTGCTGATGGAGTGCCGGATCCAGTTCGACATCGTCGAACCGGCAGTCGCGTGGGAGCGGTATCGGTTGATCGTGCTCGCCGACGAGCTCGTGGTCGATGCGGCGCTGGCGCAACGGCTGCACGCGTTTCTGGCGAGCGGCGGCGCGGTCCTGGCGGCGCATCATGCGTTGCGGGGTGTCGACGGCCGTTCCTGGCACCCGGCCATCGACGATGTCGGTGATTCGCCATTCACGCCGGCGTACATGCGGCTCTGCGAGCCGCCCGACGGCATGCCGCCCTACGACTACGCGCTCTACGAGGGCAGTGCGCGCTGGCGTGCCCGCGACGCCGACCGCGTGCTTGGCTGGCTCGGCGAACCGCTGTTCCAGCGTTCGGCACGGCAGTACACCAGCCATGCCCAGACGCCGTGCGATCACCTCACCGAGTACGCCGCCGCGCTGGTGCGTGGTGGGCTGGCAGCCAGCGCTTTTCCCATCGGCGCCAGCTACTTCCGCCACGGATACTGGATCTACCGTACGCTGTTCCGCCAGCTACTGCACGCCGTGTATCCCACACCGCTGGTCGTCACGTCGGCGCCGCTCAGCTGCGAAGTGACGGTCACCTGGCAGGCGGCGACGGCGCAGCATCCAGCGCGCTGGCTGGTGCATCTGGTGCACTTCTCCTTCAACCGGCGCGGCCCGGATCACTGCGAGTTCATCGAAGACCCGGTGCCGCTGCACAACGTGCTGGTCGCGCTGGCGGTCGCCGAACCAATCGCGCGTGCCGCCCTGGCGGGCGACGCGACGCCGCTGGCGCTCGCGCAGCACGATGGCCGCTGGTGCGTCCGCGTGCCGCAGTTCACCACCAGTGCCATCGTCGTGTTCGACGTCGACGACGCCGTCATGGCGTGAACGCGGCCGCCAGGGGCACCGGCGCGGCGGCATGCACGGGCGGCACCTCGATGATCCATGGCGCAAAGGCCCAGGCGAGCGGTGCGACGTTGATGGCGAACTCGCCGACGGCGAAGCCATAGGCCTCCAGCGGTGCCGTGATCTCGATGGTGGTCAGGTATTGCTGCGCCCCGGCAGCAGCGAAGCCGAAGTAGGTCGCGCCGCCCGCTGCCGGTACACTGATCGGCCCCGACGAGCGGCCGCCGGCCTCGCTGACGATGATCTCGTGATCGCCGGGCGCCTTTGGTTGCACGTAGAACTGGATCGCCCGGGTGCGCGGCGGCAGGCTGAGCGTCACCGTGGGACCCATGGCCACATAGACATCGCCGCGATAGCCGTGCGACCACGACTGCCACCCGTCGCCGATGCGCTGATGCATCAGGCCGGCGCTGAGGCGCAGCGGCACCGCGCCGGGCGCCGACACGATGCTGGTCACCTCGAGGTTGGTGGCGCGCGGGTCACGGGCGAACGGCGTCATGCGGTACTCGCCAAACCGTGGCGGCGGCGCACCCTTGCCCGGGCCCAGGCTGAACTGCGTGGTGGTGCCGACCAGGCCGGCGCGCAGCAGCAACGCCCCGCCGGCACGCGGCACGCTGCGCGGTGGTGTGCCGCGGAAGTTGCCCACCCCGGCGAATGACGGCACCCGACGCTGCTTGACCATCGCCCCGGCACCGTTGGCAAACTGGCCGACCAGCACGGTGTAGCGCACGCCGCGCGAGACCGGCACCGAGATCTGCGAGGCCAGGCTGCCGCCGGCATCGTCGTTGCATGCCAGCTCGGTGAGTGCGCCGCGCTGGCCGCGATACAGCGCCACAACGGTGTCGTAGTTGCTGCCGAACGTCGAGATGATCAGCCGGCCGCTGCGCGACGGCGTGATGGTATACCACACGCTGGCGGCGGGCCGGTTGCGGCCGGTGCACGTGAGCGCCGGATCATCGGCTGCCGTCGTCGCCCGGGCGGTGTCCATGCTGGCCTCGAGCGGCAGGCGCGCCAGCGGCAGTGCCCGCGTGATGTCGTCGTTGCCATTCGCCGGCGGCGTCGGCGTCGCCGTCGGTGGGTCCGCGATGCGGCGGAACCGCGCGCTCAGCTGCAGCGAGGCACCACGCGGTGCGGCGGCGCGGCTGGCCACCTGCACGAAATACTGCCCCGGCGGAATGGCGAGCTTGATGCGCGACCACGTCGCGCCGCGCACGTCGTCGCTGCACGCCACCGGCTCCAGCGCCCCGACGCTGCCGGTGTAGAGCCCCAGCAGCGTGTCGTAGTCGCTGCCCGCAGTCTCGAGCTTGATC
>CAIQIY010000045.1 GCA_903871975.1 uncultured Chloroflexota bacterium
CGCAGGAGCGGTGCAGCCGGGACAAGGCATCGCGATGGCCGTGCGGGGGCTCTGCGACCGGAAGACCCACCGCACGCTGCGCCAGCATCACGCGACGTGGCAGCACTCACTCGGGCTAGCCAACCTCGCCCACGGGGCCACCGCGCACGCCGAGCGCCATGTCCTGCTTGGCTTCGAGCATCGCCTTCTTGAACTCGATCGGGCGCGCGATGCGTGGCAGCAGGTTGACGCCTGCCTCGGCACCGGTGAGCACCTCGATGTCGCCGTAGTCGAACATGCGGCCGAAGGCACTCTGGCGCAGCTCGACATCGTTGATCTTCTCGAGTGATGAATCGAGCACTTCCTTGCCGATGACGCCACGCGCGATGATGACGCGCGCACTGGTCACCACGAACAACTCGGTATTCCAGCGCACGAAGTCGAGCACACCACGTGCCAACAGCACCGCACTCACCGCCAGACACCCGATCAGGACCACATTGCGCACGCCAAACTCGCCGCTGCCGGTGTCGGGCAGTGCCGTGCCGGCGGCAACTGCCACGCCGACCAGTGCCAGGATCATCACGACCTCGGGCAGGATGTTGCCGATCAGCACCAGCACATGCCGCCGCGCCACGTACCGTACCTGCTCACCACGACTCAGAAGTGTGTCGATGTACGCCATTGTCCGTCCCCCTTCTCCATTCCCGCGTATCTGCGACTGGTTGCCCGGCCGGGCCCCGGTTGGCTTCGGCCAGAAACGCGCGCGACGCAAGGTCGCGGCTGAGAAGCTGTTGCAGGATCAGGGACATCGCTCGTTCGGCTTCGGTGCCGGTCGCTGCGGAGACGCGCGGAACGAGCGCCTGATCGATCGGTTGTGCCTGCAGAAAGCGCAACACCTTGAAGCACGCCAGGCTGAGCGTGAGGCCACCAGCGACATGCATGGCACATGCCGGGCAGCACATGCCACCGGCACCGGGGTCGAGCTGGCAGGCACGCTCGTCGAGCAGCACGCCGCAGCGCACGCAGTGATGGAGTTCGGGCCGGTATCCCAGGCGTTCGAGCGCGTGCAGTTCGTACCAGCGGAGCGTGACGCCAATTGCCGCGCCGCGGTCGATGGCGCGCAGCGCGTCGCGGACGACGCGGAACAACGCCGGGTCGTCGACGTCGAGCTCGCTGAGGCGATCGATGAGTTCGGCGATGTAGTAGGCGCCGCCGATGCCGGCGAGATCGGCGCGCAGCCGCACGAACCCGTCGATGATGCTGCTCTGGGTGACGATATCGAGGCTGCGACCCTCGGCCAGCTGGAGGTGCACGTGGTTGAAGAGCTCGATGTGGCCCGCGATCCGGCTGGTGATCTTGCGCGCACCACGCGCCACCACCCGACGCTTGCCCGTCGGCGTGAGGATCGTCAGCAGGCGGTCGGCTTCGCCGAGCACGCCACGCCGAATGATGATCGCATCGGTCCGTGAGAGACGCTCGCGCATCGCACCTCCGGGTGGCGCATCAACCCGCCAATGCTGGTGATGACTGTCTGCATCATTATAGGATATCGGCGGAGCATAGGCAACCGTCTGAACGCTGGAGCATCGATGACATAGCCCGAATCCTGCCGCGCTCACCCGACGATGTCTGTCGTCGCCGGCACCTGCGTCACCAGCACGGCCGCCGCACCGGCGCGCCGCAACGCGGCCGCGATGACTGTCGCAGCCGCGGGTGCAGCAGCCAGCGCGATCATCACGCCACCACCGCCGGCACCGGCGAGCTTGGCGCCCGATGCCCCGGCGGCGCGTGCGGCTGCCACCAGCCGGTCGAGCGTCGCACACGACACCCCGATCGTCGCCAGGGCGCCATGACACGCATCGAGGCAACCGCCGAGCAGCGCCAGATCGCCGGCCTGCAACGCCGCGCGCGCCTGCACCGTCGCCGCAGCGATCCCGGCAAAGGCGGCATCCACCAGCGCCGGCTCGGCCACCCGGCGTTGCCGCACTGCCGTCACCATCTGCCGCGTCGGGCTTCGTTCGCCGGTGTCGCCGATCACGAGCGTGAACGACCGCGCGATCGACAACGGCTCGATCGTCGGCACGGCATCGGGCGCACTGGCGCGGCAAAACCAGATCGGCTGCTCACGCGCAATCACCGTCTGGTCGATGCCGCTCGGCGTGCCATGCAGCAGTCGTTCGCTGGCTGCCACCAACCCGGCCACCGTCGGCGCGTCCGGCTGCTGGCCAGCCGCCGCCGCCAGCGCGCGCACCAGTGCGGTGGCCAGCGCCGCGCCGCTGCCCATGCCGCTGGCGATCGGCACCGCCGACTCGATGGTGCAGCAGACATCGGCGCTCGTGCCGAAGGTTGCCGCCACCTGTCGCAGCCATGGGCCAAACATCGCGGCCAGATCGTCGGGGGCCGCCTGTGGCGAGCGGAAGGCCGGCCCGCTGCCCGGCGCCCCCGGGGCGAGCGTCACCGCCACGCGCAGGTGTGGCAACGGCACCGCGATCGCCGGCGCGCCATACACCACCGCATGTTCGCCACACACGATCACCTTGGCACATGCCGAGCCATGGATCATCGCGCTGCTCCCGACGCCGACGACGTCATTCCCACTCGATCGTCGCCGGCGGCTTCGACGAAATGTCGTAGACCACGCGATTCACGGCGGGGACCTCGTTGACGATCCGGCTGCTGACGCGCGCCAGCAGTTCGGCCGGCAGCCGGGCCCAGTCCGCCGTCATGAAGTCATCGGTAGTCACCGCACGGAGTGCCAGTGTCTCGCCGTACGTTCGGCCATCGCCCATCACCCCGACGCTGCGCACCGGCAGCAGCACCGCGAATGCCTGCTGTGTCGCGCGGTACAGCCCGGCGGCATGCAGCTCTTCGAGGAAGATCGCATCGGCTGCGCGCAGCGTCGCGAGACGCTCGGGAGTGATCGCGCCGAGCACCCGCACCGCCAGGCCGGGGCCAGGGAACGGATGGCGCCACACCCAGGCATCGGGCAGGCCGAGCTGCAGCCCGGCGGCGCGGACTTCGTCCTTGAACAGATAGCGCAATGGCTCGACCAGCGACAGCTGCATGTCGGCCGGCAGCCCGCCGACATTGTGGTGGGTCTTGATCGTGACGCCACGCTGACGATCCGGCGCCCGGCTCTCGATGACATCGGGGTACAGCGTACCCTGCACCAGGAACGGCCGCTCGTCGTCGCTGATCAGGCGGCGTGCCTCGCGTTCGAACACCCTGATGAACTGCTCGCCGATGATGACACGCTTGCGTTCGGGATCCGTCACATCGGCCAGCGCGTCGAGGAAGCGCGCCGCAGCATCGACCACCACCAGCGGCACGCGCAGATGCTCGCGGAACGTGTCGACCACCTGCTGCGCTTCGCCGTGGCGCAACAGGCCATTGTCGACGAACACGCAGGTCAGCCGGTCGCCGATGGCCCGATGTACCAGCAACGCCGCGACTGCCGAGTCGACGCCGCCGGACAGCCCGCAGATCGCGTGCCGCGGGCCGATCTGTGCTTGTACGCGCGCGATGGCGTCGTCGACGATCTGCCCGGCATGCCAGCCGCCGACGCAACCACAGATCCGGTAGACGAAGTTGCGCAGGATGGTGTCGCCGTGCGGCGTGTGGCGAACCTCGGGGTGAAACTGCATGCCATACCAGCGGCGCTGCTCGTCGCCGGCAGCGGCGTGCGGTGCGCCGGGGCTGCTCGCGAGCGTGATGAACCCCGCAGGCAGGTGTGCGATGTGGTCGCCGTGGCTCATCCATACCGGTTGCTCGCCGGGGGTATCGGCGAACAACGCCGATGCACCGTGCAGCGCCAGCACGGCCGGGCCAAACTCGCGGCGCTGCATGCCTTCGACGCTGCCGCCGAGGGCCTGGGCCTGAAGCTGCATACCGTAACAGATCCCTAGAACCGGCACATCGGCATCGCGGACCCACTGCGGCAGCGCGGGTGCGCCGGCGGCATAGACGCTCGACGGGCCGCCCGACAGCACGATGCCGCGCGGTGCGCGCGCCAGGGCTTCGCTGGCAGCGACGTCGTGGGGCAACAATTCGCTGTACACCCCCAGCTCGCGGATGCGCCGCACAATCAGCTGGGCGGTCTGTGAGCCAAAATCCAGCACCAGGATCGATTCGTTCACCACTGCTCGCCTCGTCGTCGTCGCACTCCACCCTGATCGCTGCGGGCTGCACATCGTGCGGTGCCGCGAGTATAGCACATGGCGCGCCGCACCCCCCGCTCCCGGGGCCGCTCCCGCAGTGCGGCTGCCAACCGGGGGCACGGGCGGCCGCGTCGCAGGCCACCAGCCAGCGATGCGCCACCCAGCCCCCGATTACTCAGGCTTGTGGTAGAATAATCCCAGGACGGCGGGTGCCGATGCACCATGAAACGGGCGAAGACACATGCGGCGGATGGGGGCACTCTTCGGCTGGAGCAGCATCGCAGTGCTCCTCGGGATCGTGCTCTGGCTGGGGTACACCCGGGTGAGCACCTGCCAGGCATTCCTCTGGTTCGGCCCCAACCTGGTGCGCAACCCCGCGCTGCTGGCCGAGGCCGGGGGCACTCTACCCGCCGGGTGGCACGCGCTGGCCCCCGGCGCCGTCCTGCGCGGCCCGGCAATCGACGGCCAAGGGTTCGATCTCGACGGCGACGGCCGCGGATTGCAACTGCTGGGCATCGCCAACGCCGCAACCATGCCGGCCATCGATGTTGCCGTCGACACCACATACTGCATCAGCGTCCGTGCCCTGAGCGATGCACGCTCGGCGACGCGCGCGCGCATCCGCTTCGACTGGCTCGATCCGACCGATCGGGTGATCCGCCGCGCACTGAGCCCCTGGCAGCCAGTCGTGCGCTGGACCGCCGACGCCCCACCGGCCACCTGGAGCACGATCGCCGCCGTCGCCACGGCGCCATCGGGCGCACGGCGTCTGCTGGCCCACATCGAACTCGCATCCGACGATCGCGTCTACCTCGACATGCCGATCGTCCGCAGCGGGCCGTGGCCGCTGGGGCAGCACATCGCGGCGGCCCGAGTGCTCGCGCCGCCGGGCGTCGTGCGGGCGCGGCCATGGCCCGACGGCCGCCAGGCCGCCGTGTCGTTCTCGTTCGACTGGGAGACGACGATGGGCGGGCTGGTGCATTCACGCTCGCTCGATGACCCACTCGCCGACGAAGACCCCGTGCTGCGTGGGATGCGCATGCGGCGCGGCGTCACGACGACGATGGAGCTCTTTGATGTCTATGACGTGCGTGCCACGTACTATGCCAACGGCTACAACTTCCTCGACGGCAATCCCGATGGGCGAACGTTCATGGGGGATCCCACGTTCCGCTGGGCCGACACCGCCGGTGGCTGGCCCAACGATATCTGGCTGAAGACGCCCTGGTTCGCGCCGGATCCGCTGGGAACCAGCGCGTCGCATCCGGCGTGGTACTTCGGCGATCTGATCGATCCGCTGCGCGCGGCCGGCCATGATGTGCAGAGCCACACGTTCAGCCACCTGCACGGCGGCCTGGCCACGCTCGACGAGTGGCGTGCCGATCTGACGGCGTGGCGCGAGATCGCAGCCGAGCGGGGCGTGCCACCCGCGCGCTCGCTGGCGTTCCCCTGGAGCAGCAGCGCCGGCATGACCGACGCCGCATGGAATGCGTTGGCCGACGCGGGGATCACGTCGGTGACGCGAACGCACTGGAGCCCGGCCCAGCCCCAATACCACCTGGTGAGCGCTGCGGCAGCGCAATGCCGGCCGGTGCCGGGGCACGAGCGCATCACCGCCTGCCCTGATTTCTATCTGACCGAGGCACGCGCGGGGTTGGCGCTCGAGCAGCTGCGCCACATCATCGACGTCGGCGGCATGACCGACTTCTGGGCCCACACCGAGGAGGTCGTCAGCGATGCGCAGATCGCCGCCTGGCGCATGGTGGTGGCAGCCGCCGCCAACCGGCGCGATCTGGGGCAGATCTGGATCGCCCCGCTGGCCGAGATTGCCGATCGGGCACACGCCGTCGCCGCACTGACCATCGAGCCATTGCCGGCCGGCGCCGATGGTGCGATCCGTGCGCGGATCACCAATGCCAGCCCCGCCGATCTGCCCGGCCTGACGCTCGAGCTCCCCGAGCGCGTGCGGCAGGCACGCTGTGACGGTGCGATCCTCGACGCGGCGGCGATCCGTGATCGGCTGGTGATCATCGACCTGGCCGCGGGCCAGCAGTGCGAGCTCAACGCATGGCTGCCGTGACGATCGACACGTGCGCTTCCAGGTGCCCCCGATGAGCGCGCGTGCCGCCATCGCGCCGACGCGCCGCATCGGCCCGTTGCGCATCGGCGAATGGCTCTGGCTGATGGGCAGCATGCTCGGCATGCTGCTGATCGCGGCGCCGCGCGTGCTCTCGCAGCCACTGCGCTACGAAGCCAGCGCACAAGTCACGCTCAGCACAGCGCGCTATGCCGAGCTGTTCGCCGACGGCCCGGATGATCCGGATCTCGCTGCCGTCGTGCAGCAAGCGCGCGAATCGCTCGCGGCCCGCCATCCCGGCTTCGGCGCACCGACACTCGATGTGCGCATCGTCGCCGGCGCGCCGGGGCAGCTCGGCGTCATCGCCGCCGGCCCGACCGCCGCCGACGCGGTGCTGCTCGCCGATGATGCCGCCGAGACGCTGGCACGCCAGGTGCGGGCCGCCGGCGGCCGCGAGATCCTGCGCAACCTGATGGGCTGGGAGCTGGTCGTCGCGCTGCGTGGCAATCCGCCGGCGACAACATTCCAGGCACGCCTGCGCGATCTGATCCGCACCAGCGCGATGCCGCTCAACCGGCCGATCGAGCCGGTCTCGGCGCAGGTACGCGTCGAGGACCTGACCGCCGAGGAGCGCAGCGATCTGGCGCGGGCGCTCGAGGCGCGCGAGGAGCGCATCACCCGCGGCGAACTGCCGGCGACCAGCGCTGGCAGCGTCGAGCGGCGCCGAGCGACGGCGGCCGCGCTGACGGTACGCCAGGCACTCGGCTATCTGTACCGCGAGCTCGATGCACGATTTGACCCTGATGCTGCGGGCGATGCGCGACGCAGCATGCGCGCCAGCCCACCGACGGGCCCGGTCGAGCGTCACATCGCCGCGCTGCTGCTGCTCGCCGCCGGCGTCGGGCTCGTGGCCGGGCTCGCCGGCATCGCCATCGAGCGCAATGCCGGCGTGGTACGCAAGATCGGCGAGCTGTGGCGCTACCGCGAGCTCATCCAGAACCTGGTGCTGCGCGACCTGCGGGTGCGCTATCGCGGCAGCGCACTCGGCTATCTGTGGACACAACTATCACCGCTGTTGTTGATGCTGGTGTTCTGGCTGGTGTTCGCCGTCTTCCTGCCCTCGAACATCGCGATGTATCCCGTCTTCCTCATCGTGGGGCTGTTGCCGTGGAACTTCTGCGCCGAGGCGATCGTCAGCGGCGCGCGCAGCGTCATCGACAACGGCCCGCTGGTGAAGAAGGTCTTCTTCCCGCGCGAAGTGCTGCCGCTCACCGCCGTGCTCTCGAGCCTGCTCAACTTCATCCTCTCGCTGCCGATGCTGTTCATCGTCATCGCCATCGTGCAGGCGCTGTACCCACCACTGCAGCAGGCCGGCCGGATCACCAACCTCAGCTGGACGATCGGCTATCTGCCGGTATTGATCGCCCTGCAGACGATCTTCGTCGCCGGTGTGGTGTTGTTGCTGGCCGCACTGGCGGTATTCTTCCGCGATGCAGTCCACCTGGTCGGCATCCTGGTGCAGTTCTGGTTCTTCCTGACGCCCGTGGTGTACTCGCTCGATGCCATCGGCGGAACGGCCGCGCAGGTCGTACGCTGGCTCAACCCGATGGCCTCGTTGATCGACTTCTACCGCGAAGTGCTGTACGGCAACGTGGTGAGCACCGGCCAGGTGCCGTCGCCGGCAGTGCCCGGCCTCGACAGCCTCGCACGGGTCTTCGTCACCGCACTGGTGGTCCTGGTGGCCGGCTACTGGTCATTTCAGCGGCGTAGCGCCGAGTTTGGCGAGCGATTGTGATGGCAGCAGCGATCGAGTTCGACCGGGTCAGCAAACACTTCCTGTTGCGCCAGGAGGCAGCGCCAGGCTGGCGCGCGCGGCTACAGCCATGGCGGGCCCGCCCGGCGGCGCCCGCGTTCCATGCGCTGCGCGATGTGAGTTTCGACGTCGCAGCCGGCGAGAGCTTCGCGCTGGTGGGCCACAATGGCGCCGGCAAGAGCACGACGCTCAAACTGATGACGCGCATCCTCGCCCCGAGCACCGGCCGGGTCGCCGTGCATGGCCGCGTGGCAGCGCTGCTCGAGCTCGGCAGTGGCTTCCACCCCGACCTCACCGGCCGCGACAACATCTTCCTCTACGGCTCGCTGCTCGGCTTGAGCCGGCGCGACATGCGGGCCCGGCTCGACGAGATCGTCGCCTTCGCCGACATGGCCGACTTCCTCGACATGGAGGTCAAGCACTACTCGTCGGGGATGTACACGCGGCTGGCGTTCGCGGTGGCGACCGCCGTCGACCCCGAGATCCTGATCACCGACGAGGTGCTGGCAGTCGGCGACGAGGCGTTTCAGCGCAAATGCCTCGAGCGCATCTATACCTTTCGCCGCGAAGGGCGGACGATCATCTTCGTGACGCACGCGCTCGAGACGGTGCGGACGCTGTGTGATCGTGCGATCTGGCTCGATCGCGGCGTAGCGCGGGCACTGGGGCCCACCAGCCAGGTCGTCGATGCGTATCTCGCCGATGTCAATCGCCGCCTCGCCGCCGAGACCGGCCAGCCGGCCAGCGATGGTGCGCACCGCTACGGCAGCCGCGAGCTCGAGATCACCGCGGTGACGCTGCTCGACGCCGCCGGGATGCCGACGACGACTGGCACCACCGGCCAGCCGTTCACCATCCGGCTGCACTACCAGGCCCACGAGCCGGTCGATTCGCCGGCGTTTGGCCTGGCGATCCACCACGAGGGCGGCCTGGTGCTGAGTGGCCCCAACACGCGCCTCCACGGCGTCGAGCTCGCGCGCATCAGCGGCAGCGGTACCGTCGAGTATCGGCTGCCAGCACTGCCACTGCTCGCCGGCATCTACCTGTTGACCGTCGCAGTGTATGATCAGGCATTGATCCATCCCTTCGACCATCAGGATCGCATGCACCGGTTCTCGGTCGTCGATCCCGTCGGTCGCGTGCGCTCAGGTGTCTTCGATGGGGAAGGCCAGTGGCGTGTGACGCTCGGCTGAGCGGCGCACCTGATGCGAGAGGAGCAGGCCCTGTGACCAGCCGAGCCCAGCGCGAGCGCCGCAAGGCATTGCTGGCGATGACCGTGGTGCCATCGGCGTTTGCCGCGTGGACGCAACAGGCTCTCGCGCCGTCGCTGCAGACTGCGACGGTCGTGCCACCGGCGCCGACGGTCGCCCCGCTGGCACCGACGGCGACGCCGGCACCGAGCCATCCGGTGCTGAGCCTCGAGCGGCTCGAGTTCGGTGTGGTCGGTCACCTGTTCTACACCGATCGTGATCGCGTCCTGGCGCTCACCACCATCGCCGGCTTCGATTGGTTTCGCCAGCAACTCCACTGGCGCGACATCGAGGACTCGCCCGGCCATTACGTGTGGGACGAAATCGACCGGATCGTCGACAGTGCCGCCGCTGCGGGGGTTCGCTTGTTGGTGAATGTGGTGCGCTCACCGGATTTCTATGGCGTCAACGGCGGCAAACCACGCGACCCCGAGGCACTTGCGGCGCTGTTCGAGCAGCTGGCGCGCCGCTATGGCCGCAAGATCGGCGCCTACGAGATCTGGAACGAGCCCAACCTGGCAGTCGAGAACGGCGGGCGCATCACCGTCGCTGATGCCGGCAACTACGTCGAGACCCTCGCGGCGTGCTATCGCCGGATCAAGGCGATCGATCCGACCCTGATCGTCGTCGCAGCTGCGCCGTCGTCGACGGGCGTCACCAGCGAAGCGCTGGCGATCGATGATCAGGAATACCTGCGGCTGCTGTATCGCTACCGCGATGGCATGATCCGCGACTATTTCGACATCCAGGCGGTACACCCGGGCGCGGCAGCCAATGATCCCGACTGGCTCTATCCCGAGTTGCCCGGCGATCGGCCTGGCTGGAATGACCATCCGACCCACTACTTCCGCCACGTCGAAAATACCCGCGCCCTGATGATCGAACATGGCCTCGGTGATCGGCAGATCTGGTTGACCGAGTACGGCTGGGCGACGCCCAACAATACGCCGGGCTTCGAGTATGGCCAACTGATCTCGCTGGAACGCCAGGCCGACTACGTCAGCCGTGCGGTCGAGCGCGCCTACGCGCGCTATCGCGACGAACAGGGCCGGCCCTGGCTCAGCGCGATGTTTCTGTGGAACATGAACTTCGCCGTGCTGTGGGGCGGCGAGGGCAATCCCGAGCACGAACAGGCATCGTTCGGCATCCTGGCGCCCGACTGGAGTCCCCGGCCGACGTTCATCGCGCTACAGGGGCTCCATCAGCGCCTCAAGGCCGAACAGGGCCGCGAGTGACCACGCCTCGGCGAGTTTCGGCTACAATGGGCGTGGTGGCGCCCGCACGTGCGGGCGTCGTTGGATAGTGACCTGATGGAGGATCGTCTTCATGCGTATCGGCATCCTGACTGGTGGCGGCGATGTGCCCGGGCTGAACCCGTGTATCAAGTCGGTCGTCAACCGCTGTGCCGCCGCCGGGATCGAGGTGGTCGGCATTCGGCGCGGCTGGGGCGGCCTGCTCAACTACAATCCTGATCATCCCGAAGAGCAGGCCGAATGGGTCGAGACGCTGACGCCGGCCGATGTTCGCACGATCGACCGCTACGGCGGCACACACCTGCACACGTCGCGCACGAATCCGGCGCGCGTTCGGCCCGACATGATGCCGGCATTCCTCGAGGGCAAGTATGCCTACGCCGGCGCCAAGCAGACGGCCGACTGCACGCCGCATGTGCTGCGCACCATCGAACAGCTGGGCATCGACGCGCTGATCCCGATCGGTGGCGACGACACGCTCTCGTTTGCCGTCCGGCTGCATCAGGAAGGCGTGCGTGTCATCGCCATCCCCAAGCCGATGGACAACGCCGTGTTCGGCACCGAGTACTGCATCGGCTTCTCGACGGCGGTGACGCGCAGCGTCGAAGCGATCAATGCGCTGCGCACGCCGAGCGGCTCGCACGAGCGCATCGCGGTGATCGAGCTGTTCGGTCGCAATTCCGGCGAGACGGCGCTGATCTCGGCCTATCTGTCGGACGCTGATCGCGCGATCATCTCCGAGGTGCCGTTCGACATCGAGCGCCTGGCCGAGCTGGCGCTGGCCGACAAACGGCGCAACCCGAGCAACTACTCGATCGTGGTGATCTCGGAAGGTGCCTCGATGCTGGGCGGCCAGATCGTCGAGTACGGCCAGGAAGATGCCTACGGCCACCGCAAGCTCGGTGGCATCGGCATGATCGCCGGCGAGGCGATCAAGCAGCTGACCGGCAGCGACATCGTCAACCAGCAGCTGGCGTACCTGATGCGCGCTGGCGCACCGGATTCGCTCGACCGGATGGTGGCGATCTCGTTTGCGAACCTGGCAGTCGATCAGTTGCTGCAGGGCCATGCTGGTCGGATGGTCTCGCTGCAGGCCGGCCAATATACGACGGTGCCGGTCGATACCTGCATCCAGGGGACCAAGCGCGTCGACGTCGAGGAGCTGTACGACACGGCGGCGTACCGGCCGCGCGTGCGACATATGCTCGGCAAGCCGATGTTCTTGTACTGAGCGAAAGGGGCAGGCGATGGCGGTGCGACGAATCTTGCGCGTCGATCAACCCGATGATCTGGCGATCCTGCGGCAGCATGCCGCGCCGGTGCAGCGATTCGACGCCCCGCTCGCCGGCCTGATCACCGACATGGTCGAGACGATGCATGCGGCGAATGGCGTGGGCCTGGCGGCGCCACAGGTCGGGGTGGCGCTGCGCGTGGCGGTCATCTTCATTCCGGCGCTGACGAAGGAGCTGGCCGATGGCCGGGTGATCGAACTCGAGCCCGAGCAGCACTTTGCACTGGTGAACCCGACGATCGCCCACGTGGGGCCGCATCAGGTGACTGACCAGGAGGGGTGCCTGAGCATGCCCGGTTGGTATGCGGATGTGCCGCGTGCGAATTGGGTGTCAGTCGATTATGTCGATCCCCAGGGGCACCGACGGCGCATCCGGCGCGCCACCGGCTTGCTGGCACGGGCGCTGCAGCACGAGATCGACCACCTCGCCGGCGTACTGTTCACCGACCACGTGCGTGATCTGAGCACGCTGGTCGATCGCAGCGCCGAACTGAAGGCGCGCTGAGATGGCGATGAGCTTCTATCGGACGAAGCGACTGGCGATGCGTGGGCTCCTGGCGTGGGGCCTGGCGAGTGCTGCACTGGGGGCGGCGCTGCTGGCGCTACCATCGCGCATGCTGCGGGGCATGGGTGCGCAGGCACTCGCCTGGGGCCTGATCGATGCGGCGCTGGCGCTCAACGGCTGGCGCGACGCCAACCGACAGGCGCTGCACCAGGTACCCGTGGTGCAGGCAGCACGGCGCGACTGGCGCATCCTCGCGCTGAACAGCGTGCTCGACATCGGCTACATCGCCGGTGGGCTCGCGCTCATCCAACGCGCGTCCGGCCGTGCCGAACGCGTGGCCGCCGGGGTCGGCATCGTCATCCAGGGCATCGTGCTGATGCTGCTCGACGTCATGCTCGCGGGCGTATTCCATCATCACACGCGCGACCATGCGCAAAGGACCGAATCATGACTACGGATCGATTGCGTGTCGGCGTCATCGGCGCCGGCATCGGCATGTTCCACGCCCAGGCGTATGCTGCCTTGCCCCACGTCGAGTTGGCCGCAATCGCCGGCCTCGACACCGAGCGGGTCGTCGCGCTGGCTGCGCGGCATGGCGTCGAGCGGACGTATCGCGAATACGAGGAGCTGCTGGCACAGCCCGACATCGACGCAGTGAGCGTGTGTGTGCCGAATGCGTTGCATGCCCCCGTGACGATCGCCGCGCTCGCGGCCGGCAAGCACGTGCTGGTCGAGAAGCCGCTGGCACGAACGCCCGACGAGGGCCGCGCGATGATCGCCGCCGCCGAGGCCGCCGGCAAGATCCTGATGATCGCCTTCAACCATCGCCAGCGCAGCGACGTGCAGTGGCTGAAGGAGTACGTCGACTCGGGCGCACTCGGGCGCATCTACTATGCCAAGGCGTACTGGATGCGCCGCCAGGGCATCCCCGGGCTCGGCAGCTGGTTTGTGAACAAGGCGATGGCTGGTGGCGGCCCACTGATCGACCTCGGGGTCCATGTGCTGGATATGGCGATGTTCCTGCTGGGCGAACCCGAGCCGCTGGCAGTCAGTGCGGCGACGTATGCCGAGTTCGGGCCGCGTGGCCTCAAGGGCTGGGGCGCAAAACAGTCGACCGGCACGAGCGTGCGCTACGAGGTCGAAGATCTGGGCACGGCCTTCGTGCGCCTCGCCGGCGGCACGACGCTGCTGCTCGAGGCGAGCTGGGCCAGCCACGGCAGTGCCGGCGATGACTATGGCGTCGTGCTGTATGGCACCGAAGGTGGCGCCGAGCTCACCATCAAGGACTATGCGCAGGATCAGACGATCCGGCTGTTCACGGATGTGCACGGGCTGCCGCACAACAGCATGCCGCGCGTGCCGCGCGGCGAGGACGGGCATGCGGCCGTCATCCGGCGGTTTGTCGCGGCGATCCGCGATGGCGCACCGCCGATCCCCGGTGCCGCCGATGGGCTACGGCGCGCACTGGTGCTGGATGCGTGCTATCGCTCGGCGACGCTCGGCCGCGAGGTGGTCATCGAGTGAGGCGGCTGCGGCCCGCACGGTACTGTCGTGCACCGTGCGGGTACGCCGGCACGCGCCTCGGCCGCTGATGGTATAATTCCAGCACAGCAGTGCGGCGGCGGTGCGATCGCGAGATCGGCGGGGCCGGCGGCGCGATACACGAGGGCGCACATGGCGGGCCGCAAGTCGGCGCACGATCGTCGATGGGAGCCACACCCGACACCACCGGAGGCATTCTTCGGCCAGCTCGGCGGGCAGTCGCGGCTGGTCGCCAGCATCGCATACCAGGCTGGTGTACGCGACGCGGCGGCGCTGGACGCCTTTCTCGCGACCGAACCGCGCGCCGGTGGGCTGCACGATCCGGTGCTGCTGCGCGGCATGCAGCCGGCGGTCGAGCGCATCGGCCGGGCGATCGACAGCGGCGAGGCGATGGCGGTGTACGGCGACTTCGACGCCGACGGCATCACCGCCGTGACGTTGCTGGTCCAGGTGCTGCGGGCCATGGGTGCGCACATCACGCCATACATTCCACACCGGGTCCGCGAGGGATACGGCCTCAACCGCGACGCGATCGACAGCCTGGCGCACGAGGGCATCGGCCTGCTGATCACCGTGGATTGTGGCATCACCAATCACGCCGAAGTCGCGCATGCACGTGTGCGTGGCATCGATGTGATCGTGACCGATCACCACGATCCGCCGGCCGAACTGCCGCCGGCCTTGGCCATCATCAACCCGAAGCAACCTGGCTGCCGCTACCCGTTCAAGGGCCTGGTCGGCGTCGGCATCGCATACAAGCTCGTCCAGGCGCTCATCCGCGCCGGCCGGCGCAGCGCGCTGCGTGGCCGCGACCTGCTCGACGTCGTGGCGCTGGGCACCGTCGCCGACATGGGGCCACTGCACGATGAGAACCGTGTCCTGGTGCGCGCAGGCATCCAGGCGCTGCGCAGCTCGCAGCGGCCAGGTGTCAGGGCATTGATCAGTGTCTCGCGGTGTACCGCCGAACACATCCGCGCCAGCGACATCGGCTTCCAGCTGGGGCCGATGATCAATGCTGCCGGCCGGCTGGATGATCCCGCGCTGGCCTACGAGTTGCTGCTGGCCGACGATCCAACGATCGCCGAACAACGCGCTGTGCAACTCCGCGACCTCAACAATACGCGAAAGATCAGCACCGAGGCGCATGTCCGGCAGGCGGGTGAGCGCCTGGCGGCCGATGGCGGCCTCGCGCAGGCACTGCTGTTCGTCGAAGATGACGCCATTCCGCCGGGCATCGTCGGCCTGGTCGCCGGCCGGCTGTGCGAAGCGCACCAACGCCCGGCGATCGTCGTCGCCCGTGGTGCCGAGCTCTCCAGCGGCTCGGCGCGCGCGCCCGAGGGCTACAACATGATCGCGGCGCTGCGCACCTGCCACGACTGGTTCGCGCGCTACGGCGGGCACGCCGGCGCCGCCGGGTTCACCATCGCCACCGACCGGCTCGCCAGCTTCGCCGCACATATGCAGCAGCACGCCCGCGACACGCTCGGCCCGACGATCCGCGAGCCGGTCACGTATTACCACGCCGAACTGACGCCGGCACAGTGGACGACCAACCTGCTCGACGAGCTCGCGCTGCTCGAGCCCCATGGTCAGGGCAATCCCGTTCCGGTCTTCATCACCCGCGGCATCACCGCGACGGCCATCTCGGCCACGGCGGACGGCAAACACCTGCGCTTCAGGGTGCAGCGGCCCGATGGTGGCACGACCGCCGCCATCGCCTTCGGCCTCGGACACCTGGCCGATGCGCTCCAACGTGCGCCGACGGTCGACCTGCTGTACGAACTGGTCGACAAGCGCTGGAACCAGACGCGCTCCACCGAGCTGATGATCCGCGATGTTCGCCGTGCCACGGCGCCGCGCGAGCGCGCATGAGCCAGACGCAGCGCCGCGCTCGCGGCAGGCCGCCCCGCGATTGGCGCTGGTTGCTGGTGGCGATGTTCGCCGTGGTGGCGGGCATCTGCGCCTGGCAGGTGCCGGCGGGGTTTACGCTGCCGGTGGGCAGCCTCGGCGATCGGCTGTTCCTCCAGAGCAGCGAGGCGCTCGGCGCCGCCGCCGATGGTACCTGGTACAGCGATGAGCTGACGCCCGATGCGCCGTCGGGGCGCAGCCGCTGGACGCGCGAACGTGTACTGGTGACCATCCCGGGCCTGCCGGTCGCGCCGGCGACGCTGACACTGCGCCTGGCGGGCTGGCCGGACGATGCCCGCGTGGCGACGGTGCTGCAGCCCGAGGTGGTGGTGCGTGCCGCCGGCCAGGAGATCGGCCGCCTCACGCCGCGTACCTCGTGGCAAACGTACGAGCTGGCGGTGCCGTCGCTGGTGCAGCCGCCCACCGGCCTGACGATCGAGCTCGCCAGCAGTGCGGTGTTCACCGATACGCTGCGCTATCGCGATCCACGGCCCAAAGGGGTACGCGTCGATGCGATCAGCATCGCCCCTGCCCCGCCCGAGCCGCTGGTGCTGCCGCCGCTGGTGCCGCTGGCACTGCTGCCGCTGCTGGCACTGGTGTGGTACGGCGCAGCGCGGCGCGTCTGGTCCGCTGGTGCCGGGTTCGTCGTCACCCTCGTCGCGCTGGCGCTGCTCGGCTTCGTGCTGGCGTTCGTTCGGGTGTGGACGGTGGCGTCGCTGCCGTGGTTGGTGCTGGCGGGTGCGCTGCTCTGGCTGTGGGGCGCCCGCCGCGAGCTGGCCCGCTTCGCTCACCGCCTCGGCGGCGCGTATGCCCGCGGCACGACGCTGGCGCTCGCCCTGGCCGGCACGACGCTGCTCGCGCTCGCCAGCGCGGCATTGTTCGACGCCCGAACACAGCTGATGGTCGCGTCGTTGGCAGGCACCTACCCACTGCCGCTGGCCGGCGGCGTGCTCGCCACGCTGCTGGTGCTCGCGCTGCGCCAGCACGGCCTGCCACGCTTCGCCACGTGGCTGATGGGCGCCGTCGGCCGCCCCGGCGTCGCCGCCATCATCGTCGCCGCATTCATCGGCATCTGGCTCGGCCGCCTCGCCGCCATCAGCGCCAGTCTGCCCTATGTCGGTCACGCCGACTACGCCGACAACGCCGTCGTCGCACGCAACCTGCTCGCCGGCCGGGGATTCGTCGTTGATTATGTCACACAGTTCTATCGCCTGTACGAAGGCGTCACACGGCCACAGGAGACCTGGCCGTTGCTGCAACCGATCTGGCTGGTCCCATGGTTTGCCGCACTCGGGCCGACGGCATTTGCAGCGCGCATGCCAAACCTGATCCTGTTGACCATCCTGGTGATCGGCGTCTACCTGCTGGGCACGCGCTGGTGGGACCGGCGAGTCGGCTGGTTGGCAGCCATCATCGTCGCGACCAGCCAATTGTTCTTCCTGCTGACGATCTACGTCACCTCGGACCTGGCATTCGTCGTGTTCAGTGTCGCCGCCATCGCGCTCGTGCACCAGATCGGCGGCGACCAGCACCCCGACCGGCGGCTGGTCATCGTGGCGGGGGTCGTGACTGGCCTGATGTTGCTGCAGAAGCCCGGCAGCGGCGGCATGATGGCGTTGGGCATGGGGCTGTGGCTGCTCTGGCAGCGCACACCACACCCCGGCGCATGGCCAGGCTGGCGCGACATCGTGATGCGACTGCGCCCGGTGGTGTGGTGGAGCCTGGCGGCATTGCTGGTGCTGACGCCGTATCTCGTGCGCAATCAGCTGGTCTTCGGGCGACCGTTCTACTCGACCGAGAGCAAAGACGCGTGGGTGCTGGAATACACTGCGTGGGACGAAATCTACGCGGTATACGCGCCCGAGCTGAGCACACAGGGTGTCCCCGACCACACCTGGATTCTGCGCTGGGGCTTCGACCGGACGCTGCACAAGCTCGAGCGCCAGGTGCTGGCGCTGCGCGACTACCTCATCCCGACGGTGGGCCGCGTCGCCCCCGAGCACGGCGCGTGGCTCGGCGGCCGGCCCGACCGGGGGCGGCTGTTGTTCGAGGTGGGGGCGTGGGCCGCGCTGCTCGGCCTGGTGTTGCGCGGTACGCGCAGGCGAGGCGGGCTGCGCTCGCTGCTGGTGTGCGCGTACGCACCGCTGACGCTGTTCCTGGTGGTGTACTGGCACACCAACGAGGAGCGCTACTGGGTCGCGCTGGTGCCATGGCTGGCGTTGTTCGGCGCAGCGGCGCTCTGGTGGCTCGCGCGGCGCATCGCCGCTGCCGGCACCTGGGCCACCCCACTGGCCCTGGCGTGCGTGGTCGGCGGCGCCACGGCGATCATCGCGCCGTCGTGGCCGGTCATCGATGGCAAGTTGCGCGTCGAGCCGGCGCTCTATGCCCCGGATCTCGCACTCTACCGCTGGCTGCACGACAACACGCCCGACGACGCAGTGATGATGACGCGCTCGCCGTGGCAACTCAACTGGCACGCCGAACGCCCGGCGATCATGATCCCGTACACCACCGACCGCACCACGCTGCTGCGCCTGGCGCGCCACTACCAGGCGCGCTACCTGGTGCTCGACAGCCTGCAACGCCCCGAACCCGCGGTCCAACGCATGCTCGACGCGCTGGTTGCCGATCCGGCACTCGGCTTCCGCGAAGCCTACCGCTCGCCGGTCTATCGCATCGACCTCGGCGGGCGCAGCATCACGACGGTGGTGCATGTCTATGCCTTTCCCGACGACTATGGCGGCGTGGCGCCGATCGTGCCCAGCGGCAACCGCCGGCAATGTCCGGCCGAAGTGGGGCTCAGATGCGCATCGTGATGCTCAGCAGCTCGTATCCGCGGACCCGTGGCGACACCACGGCGCCGTTCATCGAGGAGATCGCCGCCGGGCTGATCCGCCGCGGCCATGATGTCGACGTGGTGTTGCCATACCACCCTGGGCTGCAGCGCGAGCCGCGCGAACGTGGTGTCGGCCTGCGCGTCTATCGCTACGCGCCACACCGTGCGTTGAACGTCTGGGGCTACGCCGAATCGCTGCGCGCCGATGTGGGTGTGCGCGGCGCAGCGCTGATCGCCGCACCACTGGCGCTGACGGCAGCGACCGGCGCGTTATGGTGGGCGGCGCTGTCGGGGTACGATGTGATTCATGCGCACTGGGTGCTGCCCAACGGCCTGCCGGCAGCACTGGTCGCCGCATGGCACCGCGTGCCACTGGTCGTGAGCCTGCACGGCTCGGACGTCTTCCTGGCCGAGCGCGCCTTCCCGCTGGCGCTCACCGCAGCGACCGTCTTTCGCAGCGCCGGCGCGATCACCGCGTGCAGCGGCGAGCTGCGCGAGCGCGCCATCCGCCTCGGCGCGCCGACGGATCGCAGCCGCGTGATTCCGTATGGCGTCGATGCCGCGAGTTTCACCAGCGACCCGGCCGATCGCGCGGTGGTGCGCGCCGAACTCGGGCTGCC
>CAIQIY010000046.1 GCA_903871975.1 uncultured Chloroflexota bacterium
CGTCGCGTGGCTCGTCGAAGGTGCCGCTGATGTCGTAGCGCAATATCCGGCCGGCCGCCGTGTCGCTCAGGTAGAGCTTGCGCCGGATCGGGTCGATTGCGAGCGCGAGGCTGCTGCGTGGGCCCAGGGCCTGGTTGGGCGGCGGTGTGAATCGCGCGATCACGCTGGCGCTCAGCTGTGGTTCGCGCTGCCGGGCATTCAGCATCAGGACACGCCGAAACCGCCGATTGAGTTCGCGCATCATTCGACCATCGGGATGCCACGGCATCCCACTGCGACCACGCGCGTGGCGATCATCACTGGTGGTGCTCACGTCCCTGCTCCTCGCTGTCGCCATCATCGTCGCACCGCCTGCAGTGTCGCGACCGGCGGCTCTTCTGCCGTTCACCATACGTGACGAGCGTCACGGTACCGTCACAACTGGGGGCACTATCGAACGCAGATGCCGGCAGACCATCGCAACGGCATACCCGATGGGCATGACCATCAGCCGTGCGCTGTGCGGCGGCCCCGGCACTCGCCGGGCGTCACAGCCACAACCGGCGATCCGACGTGACGGCATACCACACCCAGGAGATGCCGATCAGCGCTCACCGGTCATGAATCGGACCAAGCGACCATTGCCCGCGTCCGCCACCAGCACACCGCCATCGGTCGTCGCCAGCCCGGCCGGCCACGACAACGTCGGCACATCACTGGCGCAGCCATCCCCGCGCACCAGCACCCGATCGGCGATGCCATCGGCCGGTGCCCCATTGGGCTTGAGCGCCGCATGCTGCCACCACATCAGCCGATGGCCATCGGGGTCCGACACCCACAGGCACCCTTCGTCATCAACCGCGATGAACTCGGCGTAGCCGAACGTGCGGTCGGTCCAGCCACCGGTGCCGGCGCGATCCAGCTGCGGTGAGCCGAGCACACCGTCGGCCGCCTGGCCGGGCGTCGCGCCCAACCCGGCATCGTGGCGCATCACGCGCAGATTGCCGCTGTCACCAATCCACAGGGTACCGTCCTGTTCGACACACACGCTCGCTGGCTCGTCGAGCATCGCCGCGCTCTTGCCCGATTGGCAGGTGACGAAGCTTTGCTGTCCGAGGACCAGATCGGCACGCGCTGCCGAACGATCCAGCGTCGTCGGGGCGAAGGCCAGCACACGATGGTTCTCGGTATCGGCGATCCACAACGCACCGTCGGGCCCGATCGCGACATCGGCCGGGGCGCACAGTCGATCGGCGGCACAGCCCGCCAGCCGCGCGTGCCGGCTGAGCTGCCCTACGATCGCATCCGGTGCATCGAACCGGTCACGCGTACTTGCGCTGTCCAGCCGCACCACCCGATGATTGCCCGTGTCGGCAATCCATAGGTTGCCGCGTGCGTCGAGTGCCAGGCCACGTGGGTTGTTGAATGCGGCAGCCTCCGACACGCTCTGGTCGCCGGCGCGATGGCCGATGATCGCTTCGATGACGTAGCTCTCGGGGGCATCCTGGCCCGGCCGTAGCCGATAGATGCAGTGCGCCAGCGGGTCGCTGGCGAAGATCGCCCCACTCGCGTGATGGATGGCGAGGCCGGCCGCATGGATGATCCCGCGCCACGGGTGGCTGCCGGCCAGCTGCGCACTGATGATCACCCGCGCTGGCTGGCCGGCGCCGATCGAACCTGGTCGCCCAAGCATGTGCCTGAGGCGTCGGGTGATCTCGCGCCGGAGCGCACGTGCGGCCCGCCCCTCGGCACGCAGTGGCGGTGCGATTGACCCGGTGGCGTGCGGTTGTGTCATCGATAACCTCTGCACCGATGGTGTGGTGATGCCTGACTGCCTGACAATGACGATTGACGATCTCAGTAGTATCATGATATCGTCACAACATCGTCACTTTTCTGGCGATTGAGGCGAAACGGCGAGCACGAGCCGGATGCGGGAGCACCGCAAACCGGCTGGCGTATCCGTGGTTCGGGTTCGGTACACACATCTGGCCCACCGACAGCGTGCATCGACCGCAATGCGACAGCCTCATCGCCGTACGGCGCCCGTCGGTTGCCGCATGGAGCAGCGATGACCATCCTCGACATTCGTGTGCTCGGTGCATTCGAAGCCCGGATCGGGCTGACGCCGTTGCCCGAACTCGGCAGTGGCCGCATGCGAGCGCTCGTGACCTATCTGGCACTTGAAGCCGGGCGTGCGCAATTGCGCAGCGCGCTGGCGGCGTTGTTCTGGCCCGACCTCGACGAGGCTGCGGCGCTGCGGTTGTTGCGCCAGATGTTGTATCGGCTGGCAACCCTGCTCGACGTCGGTGGCGACCTCCCGACACCACTGCGCATCGACCGTCACAGCGTTCAATTCGACATCACGCGCATCCGGGTGGATGCCCGAATCATCGAGGCTGCGCTCGCACGTGTGCGACAGCACCACCATCGCTCGATCGCGGGATGCCGCGAGTGCCAGGCGCTGCTGGACACGGCGATCGGCGCATGGCATGGCGAGCTGCTCGATGGAGTGATCCCGGTCCCGGGCGATCGGTTCGATGACTGGCTGATGCAGCGCCGTGAGCACCTGACCCGCGCCGCCGCCGAGATTCATGCCATTCGCGTGTCCCAGGCGATGCGTCGTCGTGATTATGCGCGCAGCATTGAGCAATGCAGCATCTGGTTGCGGATCGACCCCTGGAACGAGCACGCGCATCACCAGCTGGTGCACGCGCTGGCACAGAGCGGGCAGCGCGGAGCTGCGCTGCGACAACTCGAGGTGTGCCGCCAGATGCTGATGCACGAATTCCGCGCGGAGGTATCACCAGCGCTCGCAACGCTCGGCATGCACATCCGACAGGGCATGCCCAGCGCATCGCCGGGGGGAGCACCGGCGGCCACCACATGCCCGGGCCGCGACCATGAACGTGCCCTGCTGCTCGGCTGGCTGAATCAACCGCTGCCGTGCCTGATCTGCGTCAGCGGGCTCGGCGGCATGGGCAAGAGTCGCCTGATAGCTGCCATTGGCGATGAGCTGCACGCGATGTTCGACGGGCGCATCGTGCGAGTCGACTGCCACGATATCACGCAGGGCGAACAGCTATGGCAAGCGATCGCGTGGCAGTGCAGCGGGCACGGCATCGCGCTGGTGGACACCGCAACTGCCGGCGCACCACAGTGCTGGTACGATGGCCTGCTGATGCTCGATGGGCTCGACCCTGATCTGGCGCCGGCCATCGTCCAGGCCGTGCGCAGCGCGGCACCGTGGCTGAGCATCCTGACGACACAACGCCAGCGACTCGCACTGGCCGAAGCTGCCCAGTTCAGCCTGGAGGGCCTGCCACCCGAGGTTGCGGTCGAGGTGCTGCGCAGCCGGATGGCCCACGACGGCATGGCGGGCGGCATCAGCGTCGAGCACTGCATGGCACTCTGTGCCGCGCTCGACGGCATGCCGCTGGCGCTTGAGCTCGCCGCGCCGTTGTTGCGGCTCTACTCCTGCGAGGAGCTGCACCACATGATCGAACGCGGTGACCTCGACGCATTCACCACGGCGATGATTGATGTTCCATCACGACAACGGAGCCTGACGCAGATCTTCGCCGATGCACTCGCATCGCTCGACGATACTCATCACACGGCGTTCACACAGCTGGCACACCTTGCGGCACCATTCCATCGTCAGGCGGCGGCGGCGATGCTCGGCGGCCCGTTGGCTGTCGATGTCCTGCGGGCTGCCAGCGACCGTGCATTGCTCGTGGCAGTCGCCCCCGGGCATCATCAGATGCCCCGGATGGTGCAGCGCTGGCTGCAGGCACAGCCGCCGCCGTCATGAGCCACGATCGGTTGCATCGACGATGGCGCCGATGCGGTGAAGGTACTTCCCGAGGCAATCCAATGACTCAGCGATCAGCGCCTCGCCGTAGGCCGCCGATGCATCACGCGGATCCTCACCAGCCACGCCCTGCGGCCACTGGTTCCGGTCGGGCGGCAAGCGTGACAGATCCACCAGCGACGGCGCCAATGCCAGCAGCAGCGATGTCTCGTTGCGGGCAGCGTGATCGTTCTGGCAACGCCAGCCCGCTCCCAGATCACGCGCGACGCTGACCAATTGCAGCGGATAGCGCGACTCCCACAGCGCGACGGCATGGCCCCACCAGCGCCGCGATGGGCCATGCCCGTCGGCGACCAACACGCGAAAGCCGGCACGTGCCGCCTGGGCGACGATCGCCTCGCACATCGCCAGGAATATGCCCTCGGGTGCCCAGTAGCAGCTGCCGTCCAACTGCTGTGGCGGCACGGTCGTCGCATCGAATTCCATGCCTTGCAACACGCGACCATCGGGCATGCTGGCGGTTCGATCGGGCCCGAGATGAATCGCCGGAAACACGATCCCGCCGAAGCGCTGCGCAGCGCGCTCGAAGATGCCACGGGCGATCAGGGCGTCGCTTCCCAGCGCCATGTGCTCGCCATGCCATTCGAGCGTGCCCAGCGGCAGCCAGCCGATCGGCGCGGCCCGCAGGCGGGCACGAAACGTCTCGGGGAACAGGGCCTCGTAGTGTGGCGTCACGTCCATCGCTCGACTCCTGTGATCAGCCCAGCGCAGTAGCGCAGTAGTGCAGCAGCGCACACGAAGACACGAAACAAGAGGCAAGAGGGCATCAAGCCGCAGACGCACCGGTGCCGCGTGGCGACCGGTGCGTCCGGGGTTGTGGGCGCGGCGAGCACTCAGCGCAGCACGAACGACATCTGGATGTCGACGGTGATCTGCTGCTGGCCCGGCTGGATCGGCACTGCCTCGCGTGCCATCGCCATATCGCCAGCCGCCATCATCGGCACGGGCGAATACGCCGCCGACTCGCTGATCGAGATGACGTCACCCACCTTCAGGCCCGCAGCCGTGGCCAGCGTGGCGGCACGCGCCTGTGCGTCGGCGACCGCCGCCTTGCGTGCGTCGTTCAGCAAGGCACGGGTATCGGCAATGCCGAACGAGATGCCGCCGATGCTGTTGGCGCCGGCTACCACGACTTCGTCGAGCAGCGTGCCGGCACTCGCCAGATCGCGGATGGTGACCGTGACGGTATTGCTCACCTGATACCCGGTGATCGTCGTGCCACTGCTATCGTAGGTCGGGTAGATGCTGATCCCCGCCGTCTGGAGATCCTTGGCGTCGATCGTGAGCGCCTTCAGCTTGTCGAGCATCGCCTTGGTCTGGGTCGAGTTCTGCGCCAGTGCGGCATCGGCCGTCTTGGCCGTCGTCACCACACCGATCTGAACCTGCGCCATGTCGGGCGTACCTGCGACGGCGCCGTGGCCCGCCACGCTGATGGTGCGGACTGGCGCCGCCGTGGTGGCCTGCGCTGCGGCCGGAGTCGGTGCTGTACCGAATCCCACGCTGGCGACCAGCGCCACGACTGCGACCACAGCGGCGACGGCGGCGGTTGCGCCGGCAATCTGTCGTGCATCCATGATGGTCTCTGCTCCTCCTGCACTCGGGACGAACCGACTCGCCCCACCGTTCAGACGACGGGCGGTCGTCGCAGGTTCCATCGAGGACGCATCAGCGACGAATGCGTGGCTATCCGTCGCCTGGCGCTGCTGCCAGTCCGTATATCGTCATCATCTCGGCGACGGCCTCGCGCATCATCGCGACCAGCTGCGGCGGCCCGGTGACGGTACACGCGCCGGCGTAGCGCATCAACGCCAGCCGCGCCTGCCAGAGGTCTGTCACCGTTGCCGTGACGCTGGCACTGCCATCGTCGTGCCAGGTGAACCGGGAGTGTGGGAAGATATGGGCTACGTTGCGGTGGCGCGCGACACGCGGGCTGAGCGTGTAGCTCACCGTGTGGCTCGGCGGCTGACGACGCGTCGGCGGCAGCACCTGGTTGAGGACGGTCACGGTATTCGCGACGATTCGGTCGAGCCGGTAGTTGATCCACTGACCAGGCTGCTCGCCACGCGATGGAACCGCCGTGAGATGGGTGCAGTCCAGATAGCCGTGGCCGACGTCGGAGAAGAAGATGCGGTATGGTTCGACCGTGTGGATGCGCGGCGTGTCGGTGTCGTATGAGCTCAGGTATGCGAAGCGCAGTTGCCGTCGGCTGGTGATCGCGCGCCGCGCATTGCGCAGCATCGCCTGGTCGATGCGGCTGACATCCCCGCCGGCACCGAGTTGCAGCTGCACCGGGCTGGGTGCCCGCAGCGCGGCACGCCGTTCCTCGGGTAGCAGCTGCTCGATGCGCTTCAGCAACGCCCGGATCGCGACCGTCGCCGGGACGGTGGCGCCGTCGGGGAAACTGGAATCGATGAACGCCAGCGCCTCGAGACAGGTATCCGGCAGATCGAGCAACGCCAGCTGGCCCAGATCGCGCAGCTCGTAGCGCCCGGTGCCGCGCGTGTGGCGGATCACGCAGCCATATTCGCTCTTCAATGCGTCCAGATCGTGTTTCAGTGCGATCGTGGCCTGCTCGGGGTACGCCTCTTCACCGAGTTCGCGCCGGACGACGGCGATGACCTGCTCGCGATCGAGTGGCTCGCGCAACAGGGCGCGGATGATCAGCAATCGCCGACTGAAGGTGTGCAACGAGCTGCGCCGATTGCCCCGCGAGTGTGCTGTCATCGCCGCGCCTCCACATTGCACTGCCGCTGGTGGCAGAACCACAATACCGCCCGCGCGGCATCGCTCGAGTCGGCACGCTCGAGATCAGGCAACGCGGCGAGGATCAATCGCTCGATGCCCGGCCCGCCGTAGCCCCAGCGGTAGCGCTCGTTTGCGTCGGCGGCCAGCGGCAGCCAGAGCTCGATGCTGCGGAAGACCCGGCTGTCGTCGGCGCCGGCTGGCCCCGTCGATGCACGTTCATCATACTCCATCACGCCTTTCCTCCCGATCACGGCGACCGCTCGCCTGCCGATGCCTGCAGCCATCAGCATAGTCGGGCATACGCCCTCAAGTACGGACAGTCGTGATGGGGATGGTGGCAGGGTCGCTGTGGACATATGCATCCAGGCAGTCCGAGGTGATACACGAGCGTGCGCCGCGATCTGCTGCCACGCAGCATCTGCAGCGCGACAGCGGTCATCGGGAACGGCACCACACCAGCCAGCAATGGGGCGACAATCAGGGCGAGCTGCGCGCTCCGGCGCATGCTGCGACGATGCCAAACGCCGACGTCGCGCACATGCGATTCGACCTGCCCATCGGCGCCGGAACGGGACATCCATCGAACGAGAACGCGCGGGCAGTTGCCCCGGAGCGGGTCCGTACGCCGGCGGCGGTCTGCGTGCCGGCGATACGACGTGGGGCGTGGCGCGGGTTCGCTCCGGTGACCAGGCGCACCGCTGGGCGATGCTGCCTCAGTGGGCTGGGTATCCGGCGCGCTGCCAGGCGAGCATGCCACCCTGGACATTGCTCACCTCGCTGAACCCATGGGCCAGCAGCAGATCGGCTGCTGCCTGGCTACGGTTGCCCGAGCGGCAGATCACGACGATCGGGACATCACGGCGAATCTCGTTGAGGCGCAGCGCCAGCATCGGCAGCGGGATCAGACGCGCATCGGCGATATGGCCATCGCCCTGGAACTCTTCGGGCGAGCGGACATCGAGCAACTGAAGTGGTTGCTGCGCATCGAGGTGCGCGCGCAGCGTTGCGACACTCATCTGGGGCACCGTCGGGCCGTTACCGCCGAACAATCGTCGAAGCATGGACCAATCCTCCCGGAGACGCATCACCGAACCACAAGACACGCATGCAGCGCACGCCGGAAGGCGCTGCCGCGCCGCTGTGTCGCTGGTTTGTCGGATCCATTCGCCATCGGCGCGCTCGCGCATACGCGCCTGCGGTGCCGCACGTGTGTGCAGCGTCGCGACTTCGCCCCAACCACATCACGATATGGCCGGGCGAACGCGATATTGCGGCTGCGACCCTCGATGGGCCAGCGCGCGCAAGCCTCGGGGTTGTGCGCAACCAGAATCGCCGACGCCATGCCGGCGGACACCCGCAGCGGGGCGCGCGACAGGCGGCGTCACATTACCAGACGACGCTCATCATCGAGCAGTTGAGCCC
>CAIQIY010000047.1 GCA_903871975.1 uncultured Chloroflexota bacterium
CTCGCCGCCGACAGCGCCATGATGGCACCCGCGATGAGAAATGCGATCGGCGCATGTGGGCCGGCGCGCGCTGCCGCCGCGCCGATCAGCACGTAGATGCCCGCCCCGATCGTCACGCCGAGGCCGTAGAGCACGAGCATCGTCAGGCCTAGCGAGCGCTTCAGCGCCGGTCCAGTATGCGCGGTCGCTTCTGCCATGCCGCAGTACCCCCATCGGTGGTTGCGATTCGCTTGCTCGCACGCCATGGAGGCCTGCCGATGTGACGCGCGTCAACCCTGATGCCATGTCATTCGGCCGCACACGCGCGCCCAGTTGGCGTGCCGGCGTCTCACCGCGTAGTGTATCCGTGCCATACCCGACCGGAGCCCCCATTCCAGCATGACGCCGACCGACCGCGATGACGTGCCTTGGCGCATTCAGGCGGCCGTCTACGGCATGGGTCTGTTCAGCACCTCGCTGTTCTACATCGGCTCCGTCATCATCCCGCTCTACGCCTACACGATGAACCCCTCCCCGTTCATGTTCGGGCTGGTGTTCGCGATGCCGCACGTCCTGCCGCTCGTGCTGTCGATTCATGGCGGGGCGCTGATGGATCGGCTCGGCGCGCGCCGGGTGATGATCGCGTGCACTGCGATGGGCGCGGTGGTGCCGCTCCTTTATCCGGTGTCGCCCTCGATCTGGGCGCTGATCGTGCTGCAGATGCTGCTCGGCCTGTCGGAATCGATGGGCTGGCTCGGCGCGCAGACGATGATCGGCCAGTACATGCACGGCCGCACCGTCTACGCCGGCCGGCTCAGCGCCATCATCCGCGTGAGCCAGCTCGCCGCCCCGCCGATGGCGGGTGTCGCCTGGGACCTCGCCGGTCCGTGGGGCGCGTTCTCGATGATGTCGATGTGGGCCGCTGGCGCGGTCGCCTGCGCGCTCTGGCTGCCGCCGCCGAAGCCGGGCCCGGCGCAATGGCGCGACGGCGTTAGCCCTAGGCTCAGGATCGGCGACCTGATGCCGAAGCTCTCCGACTACCTGACCGCGTTCTACCTGCTGCGCTCGCCCGCCGTCGTTCTGATCGTGCTGCTCGGCGCCCTGATGCATGTCGGCAATACCGTGCAGGGCTCGTTCTACGTCGCCTGGCTGACCGAGATCGGCATCACCGGCACGGCCACCGGCATGCTGAGCCCGGCCGCGGCCATCGGCGCGGCGCTGTTCTCGCTCCTCACCGCGCGCCTGACGCCCTACATCGGCGGCCTGTGGATCGTGCTCTTGTCGCTGTGGGTCGGCATCATCCTGATCTGCATCACGCCGCTGCTCGGCACGTACTTACTGCTGCAGGTCGCGATGTTCCTGCGCTCCGGCGCCAACGGGCTCGCCCAGCCACTGATCATCACTCTCGTCTTGCGCGGCGCCGGCCGGACGAACCAGGGCAAGGCGATTGGCCTGCGCGGAACGGCGAACCGCATCGCCTCCATCGTCGCGCCGCTGGCGATGGGTGTCATCGCGGAGGCTGTGGGGCTGGAGGCGTCGTTCTACATCCTGGGCGCGGTGATGAGCATCGCC
>CAIQIY010000048.1 GCA_903871975.1 uncultured Chloroflexota bacterium
CGTAACCAGGATTGCCGACCGTGCTTGGAGTTGCGGCATTGTTAAGCGCTGAAGTGACTTGGGCAGGCACTGCGGACGGCTGCAGTTCTAGGTAGAGCGCAGCCACACCGGCGACATGCGGCGATGCCATCGAGGTGCCCGAGTAGCTGGCGCTGGCCGTGTCGCTGCCAATCACCGCCGACAACACATTGACGCCCGGGGCAAAGATGTCGACGCAGGTGCCGTAGTTCGAGAACGACGCCCGACCATCGCCACTGTCGGTCGCGCCGACGGTGATCGCCGATGGCGTGCGCGCCGGCGAGGCGTTGCAGGCATTCGCGTTCGAGTTGCCGGCAGCCACGACGTAGGTCACGCCGGCCGCTACCGAGCGCTCGACTGCCTGGTCCAGCGACGGCGAGATGCCGCCACCGAGGCTCATGTTGGCGACGGCCGGCAGCTGCCGGTTGGCGGTGACCCAGTCGACGCCGGCGATGACGCCCGAGGTGTAGCCGCTGCCGCCACAGTCGAGGACGCGCACGCCGACCAGCGTGACGCCCTTGGCGACGCCGTAGGTGCTGCCGCCGACGGTGCCGGCCACGTGCGTGCCGTGGCTGTTGCAGTCGTCGGGCGTGCCGCCGTCGACGGCATCATAGCCGGCGCCGATGCGCCCGGTGAACTGGGAATGGCTGCTGCGGATGCCGGTGTCGATGATGTAGGCGGTGACGCCGCTGCCGGTGAGCGTGTAGGTGTACTCGCCACTCAGCGGCAATGCCCGCTGGTCGATCCGATCGAGCCCCCACGGCGGGTTGGTCTGGGTTGTTCGCAGGCTGATGATGCGATCCTGCTCGACGAAGGCCACGTCGGCGTCGCGCCGCACGCTGGCCAGCGTGGCAGCATTGAGGTCGGCGACGTAGGCCGACAGGGCGCTCGACATGCGCTGCCGTACGCGCGTGCCGGTATTCCGCTCGAGCGAACCGATCTCGACGCCCAGTTGCTGCGCGCTGCCGATGCGATCACGCTTCAGCACGACGATGTAGCGGTTGGGGACGGCGCCGCTCGCCGCGGTGACCAGTGGCGCGAGCGTGCCGCCGCTCGCCTGCCCCAGCGCAGGATCACGGCCGTGTGCTGCGGCGGGCAGTGGCAACAGGCTGAACACGACCACCAGCAACGCCGTGATCAGCCGGTGGTCGCCGCGTCGGCGCCTGGCGCCTCGCGACAGCGGTCCCTGGTTCATGCGATGCCCCTCGTCTTTCGCCGGGGATGCCCCCCGGCTCGTCGGCTTGTGTGAACGCATCGGACTGACGACGTGATGGCGTGCGCAGTTCCATCCTGCGACGAACTGAATGCGCCCAGCATACCCGATGCAGCGCGCGCGTGCCACGGAACGGCATGCGAATCCTCGTGGAGATCGCATTTCCGCCAGGGTGCCCGCGGCCGGCTCCCTGGAAGGGGCACGCCACGATCATCATACACCGCAGGTGTGAAGATGGTGTGAGGATGCGCGGCGGGTTCTGTCGATCGCAGTGCCGATGCGAGTGGGATCAGCGGACCTCTGGTCAATAGTATGCCCGGCAAGGCGAGAGGCAAAGTGATGCAACAACACTCGGGCGATCGCAATCTCGTTCTCTTTGGTGCCTACCGCGACGTGGGACAGCACGACGTCCTGGCTGTGGGCATAGGCCGCCATCAGCTGCACCTACGGCACTGCTCACATCGGATGATGCCTCGAATGGTTTTGCCGTCGAGCGCCTCGGCAATATGCCACCGATGTGCTGTCTCACCCATCGACGGCGGACACGTCGTATACACACCTTTCTGATTGATGGTGCTCGGTACCTCTATCACATCCGTAGCGTCGTGTTCTTTGTCCTGACTGCCGCGACAACCTGCACCAACATTGCAACCGCTATGCAACCGCAGGACCGATGCAGTGTCGTAGAAAGGGAGTGGTGCCACGATTGTGTATGGCCTTGCTGAACATGCAGGGGCAACGACTGACAAACATCGTGGCATTGAACCGCGCGAATACCGCCTCACTGCGCGTGCAGGGGCAATGGATCCGGCAGCACTGCAACGCTCGTGTGCCATCGCTGTCGACCACTGGCTCTTCCGTTGCATCAGC
>CAIQIY010000049.1 GCA_903871975.1 uncultured Chloroflexota bacterium
CACCACCAGCAGCGTCTCGAGCGCGATCGCCGGCTCGCTGCGGCGTACCTGCGGCACACCCAGGCGCGCGCTGCTCTTCCAGTCGATCCGGCGCACCGCATCACCGGCCTGATAGGCCCGCACCCCCACCGGCCGGGCCGGGTCGGTGAACAGCCGCCGGGGTGCGGCCAGCGACCCGAACGGCAGCGCTGCCGGCAGGCCCGGCGGTGCCAGCGGCACGACGCGCGGATAGACCGTCAGCATCGTCGGCACCAAGCCACCGAGGCGGCGCGTCGCCAGCCCCAGCACGTCGCCCGTCTCGAGGAACAGCGGGCCCACCGGGTAGTAGCCACGACGGCGCGGCACGAGCTCGTAGTGCAGCGTGCGCGTCTCGACGGCATCGAGGGTGATCACCTCGCGCACCTGGGGCGGCGTGCGCAATCCGACGGGCACGCTTTCGTCGATGGCGAGCCACGGCAGCGGGAGCAACGATGGATTGGTGATCTCGAGGCGTACCGGCACAGCCTCGCCGGGAAACGCCGCCGGTGGCACGACGCGGCGCCACTGCAGCCGCCGGGCAACCCGACGCTGCCAGAACCAGATCAGCAGCTGCAGCATGAGCACCAGATACAGCACGGCAAAGAACAGCTCGCTGCGCAATACCACCGCGACGACGAGCAGCACCACGAGCGGCCAGCGCAGATCCCGCATCGTCACTCCGTGTCCACCAGCGCGAGCGGTGTCGCGGCGATGATGCTCTCGAGCACCTGTGCTGCACTGCGGCCACGCAACGCACTCTCGGGATGCAGCACCATCCGATGGCGCCACACCGGCATGATCAGCGTCTTGAGATCGTCGGGAATCGCATACTCGCGCCCCGCGAGGGCTGCCCGGGCCTGGGTGGCGCGAAACAACGCCAGCGTCGCCCGTGGGCTTGCACCGACCGCGATGTCGGCATGGGTGCGCGTCGCATTGGCCAGCTGCACCAGATACGTGCGCAGCGTCGTGTCGACATGTACTGCCCAGATCGCCTGCTGCAGCGCTGGCAACGCGGCACCATCGACCACCGCAGCCAGCATCTCGATCGGATGTGCGCCGGCGAGCCGCTCCAGCATCTGCAGCTCCTCGCCGGGCGTAGGATAGCCGAGTGCGATCTCGACCAGGAAGCGATCGCGTTGTGCCTCGGGCAGCGGGAACGTTCCCTCAAACTCGATCGGGTTCTGCGTCGCCAGCACCACGAACGGGCGGGCGAGCACGCGCGTGACGCCATCGCTCGTCACCTGACCCTCGCCCATCGCCTCGAGCAGCGCGCTCTGGGTGCGCGGCGTCGCCCGATTGATCTCGTCGGCGAGCAGCACGTTGGCAAATACCGGCCCGGGATGGAACACAAAGCTCGCATCAGACGGCCGATACACCGAGACGCCCAGCACATCGTTCGGCAGCAGATCGGGCGTACATTGCAGCCGGCGAAACTGCAGGTCGAGCGATGCCGCCAGCGCCCGCGCCAGCATCGTCTTGCCGACGCCCGGCACATCCTCGATGAGTGCATGACCGCCGCACAGCAGCGTCACCAGCAACAGATCCACCGCATGCTCGTGACCGACGATCACGCGTGCGATGTTCTGGCGCACGGCAGTGGCGAGCGACTCGATGGCGGCGAGTGGCGATAAACTCACGCGGCAGCACTCCTCGCGCCGATGGCGCGCTCAGATGTCGGGTGGTGGTTCGGGCTCACCCAGCAGATCGCCGGCCCAGCGCTCGAGCCATTCGAGGGCCTCGCGCAACCGTGCCGGTGGCATGCGGCGATAGGATGCCAGGCCGAACTGGCGGTACAACCCGGCAGCGACGCCACCGTACTCGTTGCGCCGCGAGCGTTGCGCCGCGATGGTCGCGACCCGCCGTACCGCCCGCGCCAGCGTTTCGGCCTCGCCCAGATCATCCTGCGGCATGATCGCCACACGATTCCCATCGGTCACGCGGGCGTCGATCTGGCGCTCGATCAACAGTTGCTGTCGCGCCAGATTCGCCAGCGCCAGTGCGGCGACATACGCCTGTTCGGCCGGCGTCTGTGACTCGCGCGGCCCAACCAGTGCGTCGTCGGCGGCGAAGCCCTGGGGCCGGAACGACTGCCACAGCAGCGACGCAGCATCGCGCTGGTGCATCAGCACGGTCGCGCGCGCCGCTGGATCGACGCTGCCCGCATCGAGCGTGACGAGCCACAGCGGCACCAGATCGACGCGCAGCTGCCAACACAGCTGCCCATCGTCGTCGGCGATCCGGCGCATGCCGGCGGCGAGCGTGGCATGGCGGCGCGCCCAGCGCTCGTGAGGCGCGCTGGCGATGCCGAGCGTGTCGCACAGCTCGGCCAGCGGCACCATGCTGCGGTTCGGATCGAGGCCGATGCGGGCGATCAGATCGCGCGCGAGAAACGCCGGCAGGCCGTCGTCACCAGGCATGGACATCGCCCTCCTCGGCAATCGAGACAGTGCCCGCGTAGCCGGCGGCGCGGATCGCTGCGACGGCCGCGGCGACCGGCATGATCTGTCGCGGGCTGAAATGCACCAGCACCAGCTGGCGTGCGCCAGCGCGCAGCGCTGCTGCGCCGGCGTCGCCGGGCGTCGAGTGTGATGCCGACGGCGTGGCACTGCCGGCCTCGTGGAGCAGATCGTCGGTGCCGGCGGCCAGTGCATCGATCGCCGGGCATGGCGCCGTGTCGGCAGTATAGGTGAGCGAGCGGCCGGCCGCACTGAAGCGTAGCGCGATGCACACCCGCGAATGCTGTGTACGTGCCGTCGCGATCGGCTCCATGCCTGGCAGCACGATCGCCGCGCCAGGCACCACCTCGTGCCACTCGAGCCGCAGCGGCTGGTCGGGCGCGAGTGCAGCGAGCATGCGGCGCACGGTCGCCAGCGCTGCAGCCGGGCCGTAGATTGGCAACGAGCCACCGCGGCCGTGCAAGCCCAACTGTACCAGCAACCCCGGCATGCCGGCAATGTGATCAGCATGATCGTGAGTCAGGATCACGGCGGTGAGCGCCGCGGGATCGTGACCGGCACGCAGGATGCGCTGAAACGTGCTGCCCGCCACGTCGATCAGCACCAGCTGCCCGTCGGCGTGCCAAAGCAGGTGCGTATGCTCCCGATCGGCGTCGGGAATGGCGGTCCCGGCGCCGAGAATCACCATGGCAGGCATTGAACGGCTCCCCTGACACCGTGCGTGGAAACGCCGGCCGACAGCACGCGGCCCGGTGCGACCAGCTCGTCGCCGAGCACACCGTGCCAGCGGCCACCCCGATCGAGCGCTACGGGCGAATGCCTCCGAATGCGCCGTATTATGGCGCGTCTGGCCACAATGTGCAACCCGGCGTGATGGATCGGGGGCGGACGGCGGCGGTGAACGCTCGGCGTATGCTGCAGGATCCTACGCGCGACTGACACCTGCTGCTGCTCGCACGTGACACTCAGCGCAGCGCAGCCTCCAGCATCGCAATGAAGCGTGCGCGGTCGGCGCGACGCACCACCCGCACCGCCGGCTGCTGGCGCAGCACCCGGCGCGCATCGAGCACCGTCTGGCCCCGGCTCATCCCATCGCTCGTATCGACCAGCACCGGCACCTCCAGCACCTCGCTGGCGATCAGCGGGTCCAGCGCGATCGCCAACGTGATCGGGTCAGGCAAGTCGAACCCATCGAGGCCGGTATGCTCGCTCAGGTAGCGCAGCAATGCTTCCTGGATATCGATGCAGAACGTCGCGAGCGGCGTACCAATCGAGCGCAGGCGTGCCGCTTCGCTCCGATCAATCACGGCATCCTGGCGTGAGACATCCCAACCCACCATCGTGAGTGGCATACCCGAGTCGAAGACGATGCGTGCCGCCTCGGGATCGGCCCAGATGTTGAATTCGGCGACCGGCGAGACATTGCCGTAGCTATCGCTGGCACCACCCATGACGACACACTGGCGCACCAGTCGGGCCAGTGCCGGCTCGCGCAGCAACGCCAGCGCGATGTTCGTCAGCGGCCCGAGCGTCACCAGCGTCACCTGCCCCGGCCGCTGGCCGCAGATGTCGATGATCACATCGACCGCATGGCCGGCAGCCGCGGCGCGCCCGGCGAGCGGCAAGCCGATATCCCCCATGCCGTCGGCACCATGTACATGCTGCCCGGTGAACAGCGGGCGCAGCAGCGGGGCATGCCGCCCGGCATACACCGGCGTGCCGGCACCACACACCTCAACAGTGTACAGCGCGTTCTGCGTCGCCAGATCCAGCGGAACATTGCCGGCGACTGTCGTGATCGCCAGGACTCGCGCCGACGGATGGCGCAACGCCATCACCAGCGCCACGGCATCGTCGGACCCTGTGTCGGTATCGATGATCAGGTCGAGCATGATTCCCCCTTCACCGCAGCATCATTCGCCAGTCCATCCTACGCCAGCCTGCGGCCATCGGCAACCGGCCGCATCAGCGGGATCGACCATGCGTTGACGCAGCGTCGCCGTGGGGTATGATGTACACGACGGGGCAGCACGGAGGGACACATGGCACCACGACGGCTGGCGGGCGGGTGGCTCGACTCACTCGGCATCACCGCATCGGCACATGTCGCGCCGCGGCGCGTCGATGTCTGGCTACCGCCGGGGTACGCCCGGCACGCTGCGCCGTCAGCGGTCATCTATGCACACGATGGCCAGAACCTGTTCGATGCACACGAAGCCTACAGCGGCGTCGACTGGGGCATCGCGCCGACCGCGGCCCGGCTGATGGCCGAGGGGGCCATCGGCAGTGTGATCATCGTCGGTATCTGGAACACGCCGGCACGCATCGGCGAATACCTGCCGCGCCGCCCGTTGCTCAGCGCCGATGGCGCGGCGTTGCGCGCGAGTGCCATGCTCAATGCCGGCGCGATCCGTTCGGATGCCTATCTGCGCTTCATCGTCGATGAACTCAAACCGCTGATCGATGCGCGCTACCGAACCAGTGCCGATCCGGCAGCCACGATGGTGCTCGGCGCGAGCATGGGCGGCCTGATCTCGCTGTATGGCGCGCTGGAATACCCCGCGATATTCGGCGCTGCCGCCTGCCTGTCGCCACACTGGTCACTCGCCGGCCCGTGGTTCGTCGATGCGTTGGCCGAACGACTCCCGGCGCCCGGGCGGCTCCGCATCTATCACGACCGTGGCACGCTGGGGATCGACGCGGGCTACGCGGCCGGGCAGCAGCGCTTCGATGCAGCACTGCTCCAGCGTGGCTACCAGCCCGGCCGAGACGCGTGGTCATACGTCGCCGAGGGCGCCGATCACCACGAAGCGGCGTGGCGCGAGCGGGTCGCAACCCCGCTGCGGGCACTCTTCGGCGCAGTGCCCGACGACCACTCGGCGCGCCGATCACCAGCACTTCGCGCCGCACGGGAATGACGCTCAGCCGGCCGCCGCACTGCCGACGTCAGTCAGCGTAGCGCTCCTCGCGCCACGGATCGGCATCGTTATGATAGCCGTAGCGCTCCCAGAACCCCAGGCGGTCCTCGCTGAGGAACTCGATGCCGCGCAGCCACTTGGCACTCTTCCAGAAATACTTGCCGGGCACCAGCGAGCGGAGCGGATAGCCGTGCTCGGGAGTGAGTTCGGCGCCCTCGAAGCGATACGCCAGCAGGGCACCCGGATCCAACATCACCGATAGTGGCACGTTGGCAGTGTAACCCTGCTCGCAGTGGAACAGGACGTACTGTGCCGTCGGCTTGAGCGGCGCCAGGATGTCGAGCAGTCCACGGAACGACACACCCTCCCAGCGCGTATCCAGCTTCGACCAGCGCGTCACGCAGTGGATGTCGGTGACGACCGTGGTCGTCGGCAAGGCACGAAACTCGGCGAAGTCGAAGCGGTGTGGCGCCGTAATCTCGCCCCAGATCCGCAGATCCCAGGTAGTCGCGAGATCCCGATAGCGCGGTACATCGCCATAGTGCAGGACGGGAAACTTCTCGGTGACATATTGTCCGGGGGGCACACGCTCGGCAAGTGTGGGGTCCAGCCGATCACGCCCCGATGATTGTGAGCGAAACATCTCGGCACCTCCAGTACGTCGCTCGGTACTCGCCTTCAGTATACACGAGGCCGGGACGCTCTGGCGATGCGAGGGTGGGTCGCTGGGTCGCGCGGCACACAGAACCGGCACGGACGGCTCCGGCATTGCTTGCCTGCGCCCCACGCTGGAGGCACCGTGGCGCGCACTGCGAGCAGCCGTACACCATCACGACGTCGAAACAACCATGCCCCCATTTCGTGGCTTGACTGTCGATGATCTCGGCAGTAGACTGCAGCCGCGTCGGGCGATGGGGTTTCGCCGCTGGATGGAGTGCGCCGATGGCTTGGGGGGCTGAGATTCGCGATGCCACGCTGGCAGATGAAGGCTTGCGGCGCATCGATTGGGCGGCCAGCGAGATGCCAGTGTTGCGGCAGATCGCCGCACGCTTCGCCACGGAGCGCCCGCTGGCAGGGTTGCGCCTGGCAGCCTGCCTGCATGTCACCGCCAAGACGGCCAATCTGATGCGAACACTGGTCGCCGGTGGCGCCGATCTCGTACTGGTCGCATCGAATCCGCTCTCGACCCAGGACGACATCGCAGCGGCGCTGGTCGTGCACGAGGAGATTCCGGTGTTCGCGATCCGTGGCGAGGATCACGCGACCTACCATCGGCACATCACGCTGGCGCTGGATCACGCACCACAGCTGGTGATCGATGATGGCGCCGATCTGGTGAGCGCCATCGTGACGCGCCGCCGCGAACTGGTGCCGGGCCTGCTCGGCGGCACCGAGGAGACGACCACCGGCGTGCAGCGGCTGCGGGCGATGGCGCTGGCCGGCGTGTTGCCGTTCCCAGTCGTGGCGGTGAACGACAGTGACACCAAGCATCTGTTCGACAATCGCCACGGCACCGGGCAGAGCACGCTCGACGGCATCATGCGCGCCACGAATGTCCTGCTCGCCGGCAAGACGTTCGTCGTCGCGGGATACGGCGCATGCGGCCGTGGGCTGGCCGGGCGCGCCCGCGGCATGGGCGCCAGCGTGGTCGTGTGCGAAGTCGATGCCGTACGGGCCCTCGAGGCCGCACTGGACGGGCACCGGGTACTGCCGTTGCGCACCGCTGCTGCCGAGGCCGACATCATCGTCACCGCCACCGGCAATCGCTGCGTGGTCGATGCGGCGGCACTCGCCGTTCTGAAGGATGGCTGCCTGCTGGCGAACAGCGGTCATTTCAACGTCGAGATCGATCTACCGGCGCTCGCTGCGGCGGCAGTGTCGTACGACGCGCCGCGCGCCGGCGTCACGCGCTATCAGCTGGCCGATGGCCGCCGCATCAGCCTGCTCGGCGAAGGGCGGCTGGTGAACCTGGCGTGTGCCGAGGGGCACCCGCCGGCGGTGATGGATCTGTCGTTCGCCAACCAGGCGCTGGCTGCCGAGTATCTGGTGCGCCACGCCGGCCGGTTGCCCGCCGGTGTCCACCGATTGCCTGCCGATGTCGATCGGCGAATCGCCAGCCTCAAGCTCGAGGCGCTGGGCATCGCGATCGACGTACTGACCGCCGAACAGCAGCGCTACCTGCAGTCGTGGCAGGAGGGCACCTGACTCGCCGGCAGCTACGCGCCGCGCGTGGTATGATCGGCACGTCACGATCATCGCTGATCGATGTGAGGAGCATGCCATGGCGCCGTTGCCACGCATCCGCGATGCCGAGCGGATCACACTGTGGGTGCCGTTCACGCCGCGCTGTGCCCACTGGAACGCCCGCGAGATCTTCCGCTGGCAAGTCGTCGAGCTCATTCGGCTCACAACCGATCAGCCCGGGCTGATCGGCTACGGCGAGACGCTGCCACACTATACGTGGGGGCGCGTCAGCGACGAAGCGCTGGCGCGCGTGCGCGGCGCCGATCCCGCCACGCTGCTCGGCGACGACTCGCTCGGCGCCGGCTTGCAGATGGCAGTCTACGACCTGGTCGGCCACGCGCTCGAGGTGCCGGTGCACCGACTGTTGGGCCTGCCACAGGTACGCGAGTGGTGCCCGATCTCGTGGTGGAACATCGACATGCCCGCCGATGCGCTGGCAGCCGAAGCACAGGCGGCGCTGGCGGCCGGCTACACCGCCTACAAGATCAAGGCGCGGCCATGGTGGGACGTCTATGCCCAGGTCGAGGCGATCAGCGCCGTGACACCACCGACGTTTCAGCTGGACCTCGACTGGAACACGATGTTGATCCACGCCGGCAATGCTGCCGCGGTGCTGGCGGCCCTCGATGCGTACCCACGCGTGGCGATCTACGAGTCGCCCATCCTGCAGCACGACGTCGCCGGCCAGCAGTTGTTGCGCCAGAAGACGACGCGACCGATCGCATTGCACTTCGGCGATCCGCCGTTCCCTACGGCGATGCGCCATGATGTCTGCGATGGCTTCGTGGTGTCCGGCGGGGTCGCCACCGTCGTGCGTCAGGCGACGCTGGCGGCGGCGTTCGAGAAGGCGTTCTGGCTGCAGCTGGTGGGTACCGGGCTGACGACGGCATTTTCGGCGCATCTGGGTGCCGTATTGAGTCATGCCCGCTGGCCGGCGGTGAGCTGTCTGAACAACTACAGCGATGATCTGTTGTGTGAACCGCTGACGATTCGCCATGGCCTGGTGCGCGTGCCCGACGGCCCCGGCCTCGGGGTGCGGATCGACGAAGGGGCGATCGAGCGGCTTCGCATGGCACCGCCGTACGTGGCGACGCCGCCACGCCAGCTGCTGACGGTGCGCTGGGCACATGGGCGCACCGTGCACTACACCTCGATGCGGCCCCAGTGCTGGGATGACCACTTCGCCGGGAATCACCCGGTCCAGGAGCGTGGTGTGACGATGACGCTGCACGATGACGATGGCTCGCCGGACTGGGCCGAGCGCTATGCCAGAGCAGCGCTGCGGCCACTGGTCGAATATGCCTGATCCCTGCCGGTCGGCATTCGCCGTGCGGCGTGCTGACATGATGTACGTGAAGGGAGTTGGAACATGCCATTGCGCGTCGTTGTCCTCGGTGCCGGGTTCGGTGGTCTCGAATGCAGTACACTGCTGTCGGAAGCGCTCGGGGCGCAGGTCGCCCTCACCGTGATCGACAGGAACGACTCGTTCTCGTTCGGCTTCTCGAAGCTCGATGTGATGTTTGGCCGCAAAACGCCGGAGGCCGTGCGGATTGCCTATCGCACCATCGCGAATCCTGGCGTACAGGTGCGCCAGGAGGTCGTCACCGCCATCGATCCGGTGGCACGCCGTGTCACCACCGACCAGGGGCGCTACGATGCCGATGTGCTGGTGATCGCCCTGGGCGCGGATTATGATCAGCGTGCGACGCCCGGGCTCGTCGAAGGCGGCAACGAGTTCTACTCGCTGGCCGGGGCCGAACGCCTGAGCAGTGTGTTGCCGACATTCTCCCGCGGGCATGCCATCGTCGGTATCACGTCGACGCCATTCAAATGCCCGCCTGCGCCCAGCGAAGCGACGCTGCTGCTGCACGACGACTTGGTGCGGCGCGGCGTGCGCGCTGCCTGCGAGATCAGCCTGGTCATGCCGTTCGGCACCCCGGTGCCGCCTTCACCGGTCACATCGGCGGCGCTGCTCGCCGCCTTCGCCGAACGAGGCATCACGTTTGTGCCGAATCGACTGGTGCGCGCACTCGACCCGGCACGACGCGTGGCCATCCTCGACGACGCCAGCGAACTGCCGTACGACCTGTTTCTCGGCGTGCCAAAGCATTGCGTGCCCGAGGTGGTCGCGGCGAGCGGCATGACCGTCGATGGCTGGATACCAGTCGACCCGCGCACGCTCGCGACGCGGTTTCCGGGTGTGTATGCGATCGGCGACGTGACCAGCGTCGGCACGCCCAAGGCGGGGGTGTTCGCCGAGGGTGCCGCGCGCACGGTGGCAGCGGCGATCATCGCCGATGTGCAGGGCGGCGAACGGCCGACGGCGTATCGCGGGGTCGGCACGTGTTACGTCGAGTTTGGCGCCGACCGCGTCGGGCGGGTCGACGTCGAGTTTCTGGCTGGCCCACCGACGGGCAGCTTCACCGAGCCGTCTGCTGCCCTGGTCGCCGAGAAGGAAGCGTTCGGCTCCAGTCGCCGAGCGCGCTGGTTCGGCGAGGCGGCAGTCACCTCTGGTCACGCATGATGCGCATGCGGCGCCCGATGCAGCAGCGCAGTGCCGGGCGCACCACACGCCGACGAAGGCGAAGAGGAGCAGCACATGCATGAGCACCCACTCGCGCGCCTGAGCGAGGCGCGGCTCATCGACCTCGTCAGGACCCTCGTCGCGATTCCGTCGGTCACCGGCGATGAGCAGGCGATGGCCGATTGGCTGGTGGCATTCCTCCATGCCAATCGGGCGAGCGTCGTACAGCGCCTGGCAGTGCCCGACGCAGGCGATACGATCTTCGGCCGCTGGGATGGCCCGCCAGGCGGCCCGGTGCTGATGCTCAACCTGCACCTCGACACATTCGATGTGTTTGCCGGCTGGCAGACACCCCCGTTCACCCCGACGATCATCGGCGATCGGCTGTACGGCCTGGGGGCACACGACATGAAAGGCGGCGCCGCCTGCCTGCTGGCCGCCGTCGAGGCCGTGATCCAGTCGGGGGTCGCGCTCGGCGGCACGCTGATCGTGTCGGGCACCAGCGATGAAGAGAACTGGTCACGCGGGGCGCACGCGCTGATCGACAGCGGGTTGCTGGCAGGCTGCAGCGCCTGCCTGGTGCCAGAGCCATCGGCGACCGGCACATTGACGATCGGGCAGCGCGGGCGTCATGGATTCCGCATGCGTCTGTACGGGCAGACGATCCATGCCGCGTTCGGTCGCGGCATCAACGCCGTCGGCGATGCGGCCCGGATCGCCGCCCTGCTCGACGAGCCAGCGACGGTCGATCTGGGCTACGATCCGACGTTCGAGCTGTCGGGCAGCCTGTGTGTCATCGGCCTGCACGGTGGCGGCACGCTGATCCTCGTGCCCGAAGTGGCCGATCTCTTCATCGATCGTCATGTGCTGCCGGGGCAAACGGTCGACGAGGCGGCGGCGCAGTTGCACGCGGTGGTGGCGCAGGCCGGCATCGCGGGCCGCTACGAACTCACATGGGACGAGCGCCCGACGCCGGCACCGGGCCCGTTCCTCGTGCCGCCCGAGGCACCGCTGGTCCAGCTGGTGCGGCGCCACCTCGCGGCCGAGCAGGGTGGGCCAGTGCGACTGGTGCTCGGGCGCAGCGTGGCCGACACCAGCCATTTCGCGGTGCACGGCCGCATCCCCACGCTGATCTGCGGCCCGGACGGCGGCAACACCTGCCAGGCGAATGAGTACGTGCAGCTCAGCTCGCTCATGCCGATCGCCCGGACATACGTGCGCACCATCTGTGACTATCTGCGTGGTGCCGTGTGACGCTTCCGGCATGCCGATGACGCCAATGCGCGATCCGACCCGATACTCCAGGAGGAATGACGATGTCCGGCAGTGCATTTCCCGAGTTGCAGCGCGACCTGAGCTTTCATCCGGTCGTGAATCCGACGCCACGGGTGCTGACAGCGGCACAGATCGAGCAATACAACACGTGGGGATACATCGTCCCGCTCGATGTTCTGACGCCGGCGGAAGTCGCCGAGCATCGCGCATATTTCGAGCAGCTGCTGGCCAACACACTGGCACACGGCTGGAACCACTACGCGATCAACGGCTGGCAGGCGCGCTGCCCCGGCATCTACGATCTGGTGACGCATCACCGGGTGCTCGACTACGTGCAGGATCTGCTGGGCGAGACGCTGATCTGCTGGGCGACCCACTACTTTGCCAAATTGCCGGGCGACGGCAAACGGGTCAGCTGGCATCAGGATGCCTCGTACTGGCCGCTGACGCCCAGCAAGACCGTGACGGTCTGGCTGGCGATCGACGATGTGGATCCGGATAACGGGCCGATGACGGTGATCCCTGGCTCGCATGTGCACGGCCAGCTGGACTTCGAAGAGAGCACCGCCGAGGAGCAGAACGTCCTGAGCCAGAGCGTCCGCTCGCCGGAGAGCTATGGTGCCGCGCCGGTAGCATTCACGATGCGGGCAGGCCAGATGTCGCTGCATTCGGATCTGTTGCTGCACGGTTCCGAGCCAAATACCTCGGATCGTCGGCGCTGTGGCCTGACGATGCGCTTCGTCTCGCCGGAGGTGCGTGAGCTCAAGGGATGGCGGCGCAATGCCATCATCGCCCGCGGCAGCGATCCGAGCGGTCACTGGCCGCACAATCCGCGACCCGCTCACGATGACATCCCGACGCCGCAGGACCGGATCTTCTAGTACGGCGTGCCACTCGCCCGGCGTCGCACCGCGTGAGTGGCCATATCGCACGAGGACGGCTCACGATGCGCATTCTGGTGATCGGCGGTGCAGGCTATGTGGCGAGCCTGATCGTGCCATTGCTCGCGCCACACCATCACATCCGCATCTTCGACCGACAGGCGCCCGCCGACCAGCACGTCGAGCATGTCGTGGCGCACGTCACCGACCACCAGGCGCTCTGTGCCGCGCTGCACGACATCGAGGCGGTGCTCTTCCTGGCGATGGGTGACAAGCGCTTCGAACGCATCGAGGCAGCCCATTCGAACCTGGAGGTCGCCGTCGTCGGGCTGCATCTCGTCCTCGACGCGATGCAGCGTTGCGGTGTGCCCCACCTGATCTATGCCAGCACGATGTCGGTGTACGGCGGCGATCTGCTGGCCCGGCGGTTCGACGACGAATCGCTGCCGCCGGATTCCGACCACGTCTATGGGCTGGCGAAACGCCTCGGCGAGGAGGTCTGTCGCAGCGCCGTCCGTCGCTGGGGCCTCAGCGTCAACGCCTTGCGTCTGTGCTTCCCGCTCGACGATGCGGCGTGGCAGCGCGAGGCGGCGGCGACCACCGGACCGATCCTGGCGACGGCCGCGAGTGATCTGGCGCGGCTGCTCGAAGCCGCCCTGCACCACCGCGACGGGTTCCAGGCGTTCACCACCAGCGGTGACTACGCCGAGCAGGTGATGGTCATGGCGAAAGCGCGCCGTGTGCTCGGCTGGGCGCCGCTCGCACGGCCAGGAGCAGCGTGATGGTCGATCGATTGGACGAACTCGACCGCGAGACGTGCCGCCAACGGCTGACCGACGGCGTGCTGCTCTTGCCAGTGGCAGCGACCGAACAGCACGGCCCGCATTTGCCGGTCGGCACCGACCGCATGCTCGTCGAGGCAGTCGCGCAGGCTGCGGCGCGCAACGCTGCAGCAACGGTGCCGGTCGTCCTGGCGCCAACCCTGCCGTTCGGCAGTTCGCCGCACCATCTGCCGTTCGGTGGGACGTTGTCGGTGGCGAGCAGCGGGTATCTGCAGCTGATCGGCGATCTGCTCGACAGCCTGGTGCAATCCGGCGCGCAACGGGTGCTGATCCTCAATGGCCACGGCGGCAACA
>CAIQIY010000050.1 GCA_903871975.1 uncultured Chloroflexota bacterium
ACTATCTGAAGCTGGGCCTGGCGCTCGTGCTGGTGTTCGTCGGCATCAAGATGATTCTCCCCGACGCGAGTCAGGCGCTGATCGGGAGCCAGCTGAAGATCGCGACGCCCGTGTCGCTGGGGGTGGTCGCCGGCATCATCACCATCGCGGTGATCGCGTCGATCGTGCGCGCACGGCGCCAGACAGCGCACGGCGCGGCGTGAGCGCGCTGCAGGGTGCCGGTCTCGTACCGGGGCGGGCCGATGGTCGTGCGGTACGCGGCGGCGGCGCATCCGACACCGCTGACCCGCCCCGCGCCGCCCGGGAGCGCGACGCCCGTCGGCATTCGCTCACGCTCCGCAGGCGCGCGCCACCCGCTCGGGGCGGATCGCTCGTGTCGTATCGGCGGGGCGCGCGGTGCCGGGGCCGGCCCGCTGCCGGCACACCCGGGCGCCCGATCACACCTCGAGCGGCGGCAGCACCATGTCGTAGCGGGCGAAGATGCGGCGATACGCCGGCGAGCGACGCAGCAGCACATCGTGACCGCCGGCAGCGACCACCCGGCCGCGATCGAGCACGAGGATCAGATCGGCCCAGCGGATCTGGGACATACGATGCGTGATCAGCAGGGTCGTCCGCCCGGCGCGTGCCGCACGGATGGCCTGCTGGATCTGATCTTCGGTGGCGCTGTCGATCGCCGACGTCGCATCATCGAGGATGAGGATGCGCGGATCGGCGAGGAACGCGCGTGCCAGCGCGATGCGCTGCCGTTGGCCGCCGGACAGCGTCACGCCGCGTTCGCCGACCACCGTGGCATAGCCATCGGCCAGGCGCACGATGAACTCATGGGCCTGTGCCGCGCGCGCGGCCGCCTCGATCGCAGCCGCATCGGCCCCAGGCACGCCGAACGCGATGTTCTCGGCGATCGTACGCCCGAACAGGAACACATCCTGCTCGATCTTGGCGATCTGCGAGCGCAGCGCATCGAGGTTCCACGCGCGCACATCGACGCCATCGACCAGCACCCGACCGGCGGTCACATCATACGTCCGGTTCACCAGCTGGGTCAACGCACTCTTGCCGCTGCCCGTCTGGCCCACGATCGCCACCGTCTGGCCGGGTGCGACGCGGAACGACACCTCGCGCAGCACCGAGGCGGCCTGCGACACCAGCGGCGACGGCAGGTGCGGCAGCGGCTGGTCGTAGCCGAAGCCGACCTGCTCGAACACGATCTCGCCGGTGATGCGGCCGACATGGCCGGCGGCGTTGGCATCGATCTCGGCCGGCGCGCGAATGATCTCGAGCATGCGGGCCGCGCTGGCGATGCCGGTCTGGGTCATCGAGAAGGCGTAGATCGAGATGAAGGCCGGAAAGCGCAGGACGTTCACCAGCGCCATCACCGCGACGACCGCGCCGATGTCGATCTGGCCTTCCTGGAAGCGCAGCAGGGCATGCAGAAACGTCAGCCCGAGCGCGACGGCGAACAGCAACAACGGTAGATAGCGCGCCTCGAGATCGCCCTGGCGTACGAACAGATCACGGAACCGGGCCGCCTCGACGCCGAAGCGCGCCCGCTCAAACGCCTCGCGGCCGCTGGCCTTGACCACTTCGATGCCGTCGACCGTCTCGGTCGGCGCGGCGCTCATCGTGCCGTACTGTTCGCGTTGTGCCTCGATCACCGGGGCGAGGCGGCGCAGGTAGCGGCGCGCGACGACCGTCGACACGACGACGAACGCAGCCGGCACCAGTGCGAGCTCGGCGCGGATCGCCATGATCGAGGCGATCGGCACGATGATGCCGAACACCGTCTCGACGATCAGCGTCAGACCGGGTGACACCAGGTCCGCGAGCCGGCTGGCGTCGTCGGTGGCACGCGCCATGATGTCGCCGGCGCGCTGGCGGTCGTGAAAGCGTTGGCTCTTGGCGAGCAGTGCCGCGAAGAATTCGCGGCGCGCATCGGCCTCGAGGCCGGTGGCGACACGCTCGGCGGCGATGCCGGCCAGCAGCACCACGATGCCGTCGAGCACGAGCAGCGCGGCGATGCCCAGCGCGATCGTGCCGATGGCGGTCAGCGCGGCACCATCGGCGATC
>CAIQIY010000051.1 GCA_903871975.1 uncultured Chloroflexota bacterium
ATGACCGATCGAGATTTATGTGAAGAACAATTATTGATCGATGCAGCCGATTATCGGCGCCGAACACCGCAACAACGACGCGTTCCCCCGCGTTCACGGCACTGAGCGTCCAACCCATGCCACTGCAAGGGGCAATCACTGTGTGGATGGGTCCGCATGCCGCGAATCACCAAGAGGCGATCGCGCTTCCGCGGCCAAGCGCATGATCGACGGAGGCAGTGCCACGACCCTGTCGCGTCTTCATCGCCATCAGAGTCACGGCAGCGCACCGATACTGTTCGGCGACGGCCACGCAAACGGGATGGGACGACGGTGCCGGGGCACTATCGCGCGTGATGGCTCCGGCGCAGCGCGCCACAGCACACGGCGCTGCCGGCATCACGGCCGTCATGGTTGCATTCCCGCCACTGGGCAACCCCAAAACCCAGCGCGCCCCTGTGCATCATCGTAGTATTCGTGCTATGATGGGTTGCCAACCGGGCGGCAGGCGCCAGGCTGAAGGCGGTAGCGATCCGCAACTGTGCAGCTATGTCAGACCTCCAGGTTTTGCTCGAATGGTTCGGCAGCATCCGAGATCGTTTCACGCTCTATGCTGCCATCGACATCGGCATCGTCGCGGCGCTCTTCTTCTGGCTCCTCGGAGTCATCCGAGGTACGCGCGCCGTACAGTTGCTGCGTGGTTTCGGCGTCATCCTGTTGCTCTCATTCGTCATCAGCTCAGTGCTTCCGCTCGACGGGTTACGCTGGTTGCTGAGCAACGCCATCCAGCCCGCACTGATCGTCGCGATCCCCGTGCTGTTCCAGCCCGAGCTGCGGCGCGCACTCGAAAGTCTTGGGCGCACCAATGATCTGCTGGGGCGGCCATTCGGCCGCAGCGCGCGTCCCGAGTACCTCGACATGATCAATGTCGTCACCCGAGCAGCACACCAACTCTCGCAGCAAGGCATTGGTGCACTCATCGTCATCGAACGCGAGACCGGGTTGCAGGAATATGCCGACCGCGGTGTCATCCTCGATGCACGGCTCGCCGGCCCCCTGCTGCTGAACATCTTCTTCCCCAACTCACCACTGCACGACATGGCCGTCATCATCCGCGACAACCGCATCCTGGCTGCCAACGTCGTCCTGCCATTGAGCGAGGAAATCATTGGTCAGCGTCGCCTCGGCACGCGACATCGGGCGGCCAAGGGCATCTCGGAACAATCCGACGCCATCGCGATCGTGGTGTCAGAAGAGACCGGTGCCGTCTCGCTGGTGCATGATGGGCGCATCGTGAGCTACCTGAGTGAACCACGGCTCCGTGCGATGCTCGCCGGGCTGCTGAACGTGACGCTCGAAGAGACCAGCGTATGAGCCAACTTCCATCCACATCCACACCGGATCAACGTGAGCGAATCTCGCACGAACAGATCGCCCGGCTGATCGTCGCATGTGTGCTGTCGTTCATCCTGTGGGTCTTCGTGTCATACACCACAAACCCGGATCAGCGAACACAGTTCGAGAACATTCCCGTCGCGATCGAAGGGCTCGACGAACGGCACATCATCGTCGACGATGAAGGATTGCCCCGAACCTCACGCGCACAGGTGAATATCGTCGTCGATGCCGCTGCCGATACGCTGGGGCGGCTGCGCGCCAGCGATCTGCGTGCATATGTTGACGTGAGTGATCTGGCCCCTGGTGAGCATCAGGTGCCCGTGAACATTGTGACGACCCGCTCGGGATTGACACAGGTACGGCCAATCGCCGAGCCTGCCTTCCTGGTCGTGCGGATCGACCAGGAAATCGCGCGGGCGATTCCGGTCGCCGTCGAACTGAGTGGCGCAGTGCCGTTCGGCTTCGAGGCTGGCGTACCGAGGCTGACTGTGCTCAATGATGACCTCAGCCGGGTCATTGTACGGGGACCGCAGGGGCGGGTCGTTCGTGTGACGCGTGCGCGGGTCGGCGCCGACATCAGTGGCTTGGCTGCCGACTACGACTCGTCGCGCCCGATCGAGGCCCTCGACAGCGATGGACAGGTCGTCGCCGGCGTCACCATCGAACCCGCCAGCGGCAACTTGCTGGTGCCGATCCGCTCAAGCGTCGGCATCAAGCGCGTGCCAATCGTGCCAAAACTCAGTGGCATTCCAGCGGCGGGCTTCGTCGTCAGCAGCGTCGCAGTCGAACCACCACTGGTGAGCATTACCGGCAGCTCTGGCCCGCTCGATGCCATCAGTGATGTGACGACCTTCGAGGTCGACGTCACTGGCACGACGGCGACGTTCAGCCAGACAGTCGCGCTGGCCGAGCCGTTCACTGCGCGAATCGGCTTCGGCGAGCCACGCGAGGCACTGGTCACGGTCGAAGTGACACCAATCGAGCGCACGTTCCAGGTCGCGCTGCCACTGGCAGTGCGACTGACTGGCATCCCCGACGGTACGACCGTGTCCGTCGTTCCGCCGATCATCGAAGTACGCCTTTCGGGTGATGCGACTGCGCTCGGCCGGATCACCAGCGGCACGCTCTCGGCTGCCGTCGACGCTACAGCACTGCCGATCGGTAGTACGTCGGTCAGGCCGACCATCCGTCTGCCTCAAGGGGTGAGTTTGGCAGATGCAGTCGCTGAGGTGACGGTGATTGTGCGTGCACCACTACCGACGCCCGATGCTACCGCGACCCCGGAACCCACGCCCGATGCTACCGCGACCCCGGAACCCACGCCCGATGTCACCGCGACCCCGGAACCCGCGCCTGATGTCACCGCGACCCCGGAACCCACGCCCGATGCTACCGCGACCCCGGAACCCACGCCCGATGCTACCGCGACCCCGGAACCCACGCCCGATG
>CAIQIY010000052.1 GCA_903871975.1 uncultured Chloroflexota bacterium
CGCCGACGATCCGCAGCGAGGCTGCCGGCGGGTAGATGTAGGTGTTGCGCACCATGTATTCTTTGAGGATATCGTTCTGGATGGTGCCGCTCAGACGCTCCGGCGGCACGCCCTGTTCCTCGGCGGCGACGACGAACAGGGCGAGGATCGGGATCACTGCGCCATTCATCGTCATCGAGACCGATATCTGCCCGAGCGGAATGCCGGCGAACAGCTCGCGCATGTCGAGGATCGAATCGATGGCAACACCGGCCATGCCGACATCGCCAACCACCCGCGGATGATCGGAGTCGTAGCCGCGATGAGTTGCCAGATCGAAGGCGACCGACAGACCACGCTGCCCGGCGGCGAGATTGCGTCGGTAGAACGCATTGCTCTCGGCAGCCGTCGAATACCCGGCATACTGGCGGATTGTCCACGGCTGACTGCGGTACATGCTGGCGTATGGGCCGCGCAGGAACGGCGGTACGCCGGCGGTGAAGCTCAGGTGCTCGACATCGGCCAGGTCGGCGGCGGTATACCACTGGCGCAGCGCAACCCCCTCGGCGGTCGTTCGCCCCGCTGGGCCGCGGTCGGCTTCGGCATGGGGCTCATCAAAGGCGATCCGGGTGAAGTCAGGCTCGGCCATCATGCACCTCCCGGCGGTACGGGCATCAGCGCCGGCGCGTGGCGGTCGTCGGCATGCATCGGCGACATGTGTGCCAGCTGTGCCAGTGGTTGTACGGCAGCCGCTGCGATCAGCTCGTCGAACGACGCCAGCGGCATCGGCACCACGGGAACGGCGTGGCGCGCAGTCGGCTCAGGCAAGGCGTCGGCGTCCTCGTCGACGAAGTGGCTGGCGCCGACGATGGTGCGCGGCGTCGCTGCTGTGGCCATGATCGATGTGGTGATCAGCCCGGTGGTGAGCGCCGGCCACAGGCCGCCGGCCGCCTCGATCTGCTGGAAGCGCTGCCAGGCGGCTCGTGCCAGCGCCGTGGTGCGCGCCTCGAGGTGCCACGAGCCACCGGCAAGATCCGCGATCTCGTCGAGGTGTGCCTCGTGTCGCACGATCAACTGCGTGGCACGCGCCAGCGCACGGCCGGCCCGGCTGCCCATCGGTGCATCGTACGGCGCGACGCTGATGATGTCGGCGTTGCCGATGGCACCGGCGACGGTCCCGAGGGTGTGGCGTACCGCGTTGAGCAATGGGTCGCGCCGCGATGTGCCACGGCGTGCGCTCACGGCATGGATCGTACTGGCCTGGACGGTGTCATCGCCACCGAAGGCCGCCAGCGCACGTGCCAGCAACAGCCGCAGCGCACGCAGCCGCGCTGCCCCCTCGAAGACCTGGCTGTCGAGCGCCACGCGGACGATCACGTGGCGGGCGATGGTGTGGAGTGGCACGTGCTGCGCCACGAGCCCACGCACGTGCGCCACGGCCGTCGCCAGCGCCAGGGCGAGTTCGTCGACAGCGCTGGCGCCTGCCTCGAATGCGACGGTGGCGTCGATGGCGATGGTGCGACACGCGGGGGCGTGGCGTGCCGCCCAACGGGTCATGTCGGCGAGCTGCGCATAGGCGCTGGCCTCGCCGCCGCGCAGCACGCCGTACTGCAGCAGCTGCGCCGCCGGATCCCACGCACAACTGCTCACCCGACACGCGCCCCGGCTGGCGAGCGCCGCCAGCAACGCCGGGGCGGCCGCACCACCACACAGGTGCAGCGCCGGCGACGGCAGTGGTGGAATGTCGTTCAGCAATGCGGCGAGCGCGGCGGCGTCGTGCAGCATGACGCCGACGCCGGCCACGGGGTCACAGGCGATGCCGATCGCCTCGGGGGCGACTGCCAGCTCGTCGGCGAGCTGGCTGGCGGCTTCGTCCGGCGCAGCAGCGTCGACGATCTGGCACATCTGCCAGCCTCCGGCGTGGCGCGCACCGCGCCGGTACGGCGCGACCCCGGGTGCTGCCGCGATGTGTGCACCGGGCGTGGCAGCATCAGCCAACGCCGGGATTTCCAGGCCAGCCGCGTCGTGCAGCGCCAGGGCCCACACCGCGGTGGCCCCGAGCTCCTGCGTGATGTGCGTGCGCCAGGTATCCGCCGGCAGCGGGGCAAATGCCGTGAGGATGCGGCCGTCGCCTGGCATCGTTGGCATACTCATCGTCGCGCGCTCCATGGCGTCTCTGTGCGCCCATCATCATCGCGGTGGACAATGCGCCGAGGGCACCCTTGCGGGTGCCCTCGGTACTGTGGCGGGGATGACGGGATTCGAACCCGCGGTCTCAACCTTGACAGGGTTGCATGTTAGGCCTCTACACCACATCCCCGAGAGACAGGTGCCGCGCACCGGATTGGTGACCCCAGCGGGATTCGAACCCGCGATCTTCACCTTGAGAGGGTGACGTCCTAGGCCGCTAGACGATGGGGCCGGTTGTTTGGCTGACCGCTTCCGCGACCAACGGGACTATAGCACAGGTCGCGGGAAAATGCAAATCGCCGCGGGCGTCAACATCAGGGCATCGGGCGTCACGCAGGCACGGCTGCAGGGTCAGGGCGCCAGCGTCATGCCGACGCGATAGCCGCCATCGACCTGGAGCACGCTGCCGGTGATGTAGTCGGCGGCGTCGCTCGCCAGAAACACCGCCGCGTGGCCGATGTCGTCGGGGGTACCGAGGCGGCCCCATGGAATGCGCGCTCCGGTGCGGCGCAACTCGTCCTCGCTGGCGAAGCTACGCTCGCCGGGCGTGTCGATCGCGCCGGGATTGATCACATTCACGTTGATACGATAGGGCGCCAGCTCGGCCGCCAGCGTCGGACACAGCTGGTTGATCGCGGCCTTGGCCATATTGTAGGCTGCGCTCGTCGGCATCGGCACCTGGGCCAGAATCGAGCCGATGATGATCAGCTTGCCCGGCCCACCACGGCCGACCATGTGGCGCGCTGCGGCCTGGCAGGTGTGGAAGACGCCAAACTGGGTGACCTCGGTGGTGCGCAGGACATTGGACCAAGTGGCATCGACGACCGGCTCGCGGATGGAACGAGCCGCATTGGCGACGGCGATGTCGACCCGGCCGAACGCATCGACGGCTGCAGCCACCAGCGCGCCGGCAGTCTCGGGCGCCGCGATGTCGCCGACGCAGGCCAGCGCGCGCCGCCCCAGCTGCTCGATTTCGACGGCTGTCGCATGGACATCGGCGACGCCAGGCTGGGCAGGATCCAGGTCGTTGAGCACGCAGTCGGCACCTTCACGCGCGAGCGCCAGTGCGATGCCACGCCCGATCCCGCGTGCGGCACCCGTCACCAGCGCAACCCTGCCATCGAGTCGTCCCATGTCGTCCTCCTCACACCACCGTATCGAGCAGCGAGCACAGGGTACCACCGACGATGTCGGGCAGATCGGTGGCGCCGAGGGCCGGGATCTGCCCGAGGACATCGATGGTCTGCGCAAAGCTGAGCCACTCCAGGCTGGGGCTGTAGTCGGAGCCCCACAGCAGGCGGCGGGTGCCGAACGCGGCGACCAGCGTCGCAACGTACGGCCAGGCGGCCTCGTGGGGGTAGGCGTGTCCGGGGTCGCTCAGGGCATAGAATCCGCTGAGTTTGACGAACACCGCCGGAAATGCTGCCAGTGCGACGACGGGGCCCAGCGCATCGGCGGGCACGGCAGCGTTCACCTGCCGTCGCGGCGGCAGGCCGAGGTGCGATACGAGCACGCGCAATGCCGGATGCCGCGTGAGGATGGGGGGCCATGCCGCCCAGGCTGCGCCGCGCGCGTTGACGCTCAGCAGCCAGCGGTGCTGCTCGAGCCAGTGCCAGACGGCAGCGGGGACGGCCGCCAGCCCGGCGAGATCGGCCGCTTCGAACAGGTACAGGCTGATGCCGATGAACCCTTGTCGCCGGCGCTGCTCGAGCCAGGCCGGCGTGAGCGCAGCAGGGTGGGCATATGCCGTCGGCGCGATCCAGCGATGCTGCTCCAGCAGGCTGGCGAGGTACTCGTTGTTGCCGAGCGCCCACGGCTGCCCCTCGTAACCGACGACCAGCGCCCGAGTGATGGCGTGGCGTTCGGCCAGCGCCGTGTACAGCGTCAGCTCGTCGGGCACGATCCGGCGGCAGTTGGCGGGCAGCAGGTCGGCATACCCCGGGTGGAACAGGTGGATATGGGCATCGGCGCGCTGCATCGTCATCCCCCACGCTGTGCGGCAGCCTCAAGGTGTTCGAGCCAGCCGAGCAGGCGTACGCCATCCTCGTAGCGCGTGCCGACCGGCGGCGTTGCGCCGCGCGCGACCCGGCAGAACATGCGCAACTCCTCGGCGAGCCAGCCACTCGGTGCCGCCGGATCGCTGTCGATCGCCAGGGTGAGTGGCCATTCGTGGCGTTCGGCCCAGATGCTGACCGGCTGTGGATTGAGCTGCATCCGCCCCGCCCACCCCCGACCGTAGACGTCGAACCGATCGAAGCCGTCAGCCGGCATGCCGGGTGGCGTCAGGAACGAAGCCGTCAGGCCGGCCCACAGGCCATCGGCCCACTCGAGCCGGGCGACCGCGAGGTCGATCGCGCCATCGCCGTGCCGCTGATGCAGCGCGGCAGCAACCCGCACCGGCTCGGCATCGCCCGCCAGCGCGAGCACCAGCGCCAGGTCGTGGATCATCAGCAGGCGCAGCGGCGACTCGCCGCCGAACTGCGCGATCGTGACCTCCGGGCGGTGCCGCTCGGCCTGGATGTAGTGCAGCCGACCGCGCTGGAGTACCTCGCGCGCGATCTGGCGGAACTCGGGCGCGAACAGCACCACGTGGCCGAGCATGACGTTTCGCGACTGCGATGCGACCAGTGGCGCCAGACGCCGCGCCTCGGCCAGGGTCGGCGCCAGCGGCTTCTCGATCAGCACCGCCGCCCCGGCGCGCAACGCAGACTCGGCCAGCGCGATGTGGCTCGCAGTCTGCGTGGCGATCACCCAGGCTTCGGCGCCGGATTCGTGCAATGCCGGTTCGAGTGCACTCCAGCACGCGATGCCCGGCAGTTCGGCAGCCAGCGCCGCGCACGCTGCCGGATCAGCATCGACCAGTGCCACCAGCTTGGCTTCGGCCAGCCCGGCCAGAGTTCGGGCGTGGAGCCGGCCAAAGCGCCCGAGGCCGACCACGCCAATGCGCACCGGGTTCATCGATCACTCCCCAGCCGACGGCTACCGCACACCGTGCCGCTCAGCGCTTCAGAATGCCGCCATTGACATCGATCGTCGCCCCGGTGATGTAGCTGGCCATCGGCGATGCGAGGAACAGCACGGTGTGCGCGACTTCGCGCGGCGTGCCCAGCCGGCCGAGCGGGATGAGCTGCTCGACGTGTCGCCGCGCTTCGGGGCTCAGCAGCAGCGGATCGGCGTCGATCTGGCCGGGTGCGATGGCGTTGACGGTGATGCCACTGCCGGCGAGATCGCGGGCGAGCGTCTTGGTGAACGCCAACATGCCACCCTTCGAGGCCGCATAGTCGACGCCGGCCGAAACACCGCCGGTATGTCCGCTGACCGATGCGATGTTGATGATCCGGCCGCGGCGCCGCTGTTGCATCAACGGGGCCGCGGCACGGGCGCACAGGTAGGCGCCGGTGAGATTGGCGGCGAGCACGGCCTGCCAGCTCGCCGGCGTGATCTGGTCGATCGGGCCGAAGTGGATCAGGCCGGCGTTGTTCACCAGCACATCGAGCTGGCCGTAGTGCGCCACCAGCTGCGTCATCAACGCCGCGAC
>CAIQIY010000053.1 GCA_903871975.1 uncultured Chloroflexota bacterium
CGCCGGTGGCCCATGGCCCGGCACTGGTGCTGGCGAGCGGCATCGCGCTGCTGGCGCTCGGGGTGCTGGGGCTGACGCTGTTGCGTGCCGTAGCACCACCCGACGCCATGCCTGCCACTCCGACGCTGCATGCTGCGACTCCCGTGCGCGCACTTGAGCGCCGTGAGTCGACGATGACGCCGATGCCTGCTGCCCGACCACAGCCGCGCCCGACGAGCGACACCGTGGCTGCGACGCGCGAGGCAGCCGCGACGATCGTGGCCCAACAACAGGCCGAAGCCGGGTTGCGCGCCACGTTGACCGCCATCGCGCCCCTGGCGCCGACGGCACAGGCGGCGCTACCCGTGGCCGAGGCGCGCTATGCACCCGACATCGACGCACTGTTGCTCGCAAACGGCTATCGCGCCAACATCATCGATGTTGCCGGCTTGCGCGGGTTGCGCGCCAGTCAGCGCAACTACAGCAACAGTGTCTGGACGCGCGACCTGGACTACGCGATCAGCGGGTATGGGCTGGCACTGGGTGATCTGTCGGTGTTCGCCGAGAATATCGCATTGTTCATGGGCTACGTCACCGCCGATGGCATCGCCCCGGAGACGGTCTATCTGCGGGGTGATCGGCTCGATGCCGAAAATCGCACGAGCTGGGACAGCATGCCCAATATCATTCACGCAGCCTACGTGTATGTCGCCAAAACTGGCGACCGATCGTTTTATGAGCAATATCGCGGCACACTGCTGACGATTGGCGCCTGGATCGTGCGTCTCGACAGCGATGGCGACGGCATGCCCGATCAGGACATCTATCCGTACGGATACTACGATTCCATCGAGAATGGTCCGCTGCACACCTATGCGCTGGCACGTTTCTACGGCGCGTTCCTCGAACTCGGCGAGCTTGAAGAATGGGCCGGCCATGATGGCACGCGCTGGCGCGAGCAGGCCGCGGCGCTGCGTCGTGGCTATCATCGGCCGGTCGACGCAGGGGGCTACTGGCTAGCCGGGCAACCGTGGCCAATCGCATGGCGTCGTGGCGACGGAAGGATCGTGCCCATTCTCGAAACATTCGGCGTATTTGCGGCGTTGGGCAGCGGCCTGATCGATCGTGACGATCCGCAGTACGCCGGCCTGATCACCGCACTGCAGCGCCACCTGCCCGACTTTCTCGCCGACGCTGCACCCTTCCGCCTGACGCTCGGCGGCTACGAACCCGACATGCGCCGTGTAGTTGATCCACCGGTACCGCTATGGATGCTTGATGCCAGCGCCCCCTGGATCGTAGGACTCGCAGCACCGGCCTATGCGGCAGCAGGATTGGCAGCCGAAGCCGAACAGATCATGGTGTCCTATCGCACGATGGTCGCCGACACTGATCCACCGGTGCTTGAGTTCATTGCTGGTGACACGGCACGCTACGGGCCGGGGGAGAGTGGCGATCGTGGGCGCACCTGGGACAGTGCCGCGTGGTTTTTGGCGATCTACGGTGGGCATTATGGCTTGCATCCCACGCCGGCGCAGCTCATCATCGCACCACGCCCATTTCGCACGATCGCCGGCGACGGCATCACCGGGTTCAGCTACCAGGGGGCACGCATCGATCTGTTGCTCGACACGGCGCGCGCCAGCTACACCATACGGAGCGACCGGCCGGTAGCCGTCGAGATGTGGCCGCTGGTCGCCGACGGTCAGGTGCGCATCGATGGCGAGCCCGCACGCCCGAGCATCAGCCGCATCCTGGAACCAGCACGCGACTACGTGGTGACGAGCGTGCCATGATCATGCGACGCACGACGGGGAGCTGGGTACTGGCAGCACTGGCCCTGCCGGCCGTCCTCGACGTCCTCGGGGCATTGCATGTGTATCGGCTGCAGTTTGCCATGGGTGCATGGACGGCGCTCGGTGGAGCGCTGGTGGTCAGCATGATCGCACTGGCGCTGCTGGTCGCACCGGCGCCAGCGCATCTGCCCGGCACACGATTTGCTGCAGTCCTGGCTGCATGCGCCTGGCTGGCCACCGCACACAATCTGACGAGCTTCCTCGTGGCCGCCCCCGACGCCGGGTTGTGGCTCCTGTTCCTGGCCGGACTGCTGGCACTGCTCATGATCGCCTGGCGTTGGCCGTCCTCCGCGGCACTCTTCGCCACAGCGCTGCTGCTCGGCGGTGCTGCTCGGCTGGTCGGCGCCACCGCACTGCCGATCACCCCCGAGCACGGCGACATGTTGCCGCTCGTGCGTGGCGCACTCCAACGCCTGCTCGCCGGCCAGAGTCCGTACGCGCTGTACACCATGCCGTGGCCAGTCCCGCTCACCTACCTGCCGATCAGCTGGCTGGCGTATCTGCCACCAGCGCTGCTCGGCCTCGACATCCGGCTCAGCAACCTCGCCGCCGAGGTCTGTGTCGGCGTCATGCTCTGGCGGCGCAGCCCCGCAGCCGCCAGCCTGTGGAGCTGGATGTTCCTGCAGCCCTCGGTGCTCAACTGGTCGCTCAGCACCACGGCGCCGATCTGGTGGGGCGTGCTCGCGGGCGTGCTCGCGGTGCTGTTCGAGCCCCAGCGCAGCATCTGGATCTGGCTGGGGCTCGCCGGCGCCACATCACCGTTCGCCATCATCGTCGCACCATTCGTCGTCATCGCGCGGCGTACCGATGGCTGGCACTGGCTCGTGCGTGGCAGCGGCATC
>CAIQIY010000054.1 GCA_903871975.1 uncultured Chloroflexota bacterium
CGGGTGCCAGCACGACACGAGACACATCATCGGCGATGTCGATCGGGCGGCGCTGGGTCGGCCAACCACGCATCGTCAATGCCAGCCCGATGTCGGGCTCATCGCGCGCCAGTGCTTCGACCAGCGTGCCTGCAACGTGTACCTGATCGGCCAGGCCACGATAGGCGTCGATTGTGACCATGCGAGCGCTCGATCTGCTGCCGATGTGCATCGTCTGTGGCGACAGCGCCGTCACCCCATTCGCCAGTGGCTGACTCACCACCCGCCAGCCGCTAGCATCGGGCATCACCGAGGTGATGGACATGCCGGGAGCTGCCGGTGGAATCGGGCGGACTGCCACGGTGATGCCACCGCTCAGCCGCACGGTCGTCGTGATTCCGGCCATCAGCGTGATGTCGCTCCACGAGCGACGCCCATCGGGCATCGTCGCAACGAACCGGTGATGACCAGCGCGCATGACTGGTGACCAAGCCCGGCCATCGACCGTGACGACGGCATCGGGCGGCGCCATCAGCCGAATCATCGCGTCGCCGAGCCAGAATGGGTTCCGCAGCAGGACGATGCCGAAGACAGCGAGCAGCAGCAGTGCCAGGCAATGCCAGTGCCAGCGATATACCAGGCGCGCGAGCAATGCCTCGCCGTCGAAGCGATATCCGGCAATGATCATGGCGTCACCATGGCCGATGCCGCAGGGGTACCGACGATCAATCGGTGGATGGTCGGTGGCCACTGCGGTACCAGCAGCGGCGTACGACGCCCATCCGCGAGCAGCAGTGCCGTCGCGCCGACATCACGGGTCAGGCGGCAGGTCGCCAGGTAACGTGCCTCTGTCTCATTCAGGCCGAGGATCGCCGCCGCACGCGCCACTGCCGCGGAGTCCCGATTCAAGCCCAGCACCAGCTTGGTGCGGGCATTCTCGAGCACGATGCTCGTCGCCGCGGTCTCATCGAGGTCACCGATCGCCTGGGTGATGAGCGTCACCTTCAGGCGCAGGGCACGACCAATGCGAAACAGCGTCGCCAGGGTTTGCGCGCCGGCGTCGGAACGCAAGATGGCATGCGCCTCGTCGAGCACCAGATGGCTCCGGCGACCGGGCGGTCGATGGAGTGCCGCCGAGACGAAGCAGTCCATCACGATGACCGGGATCAGCCGCGCGAGCATGTCGTCCTGGCTGCGCAGCAACGGTGAAACATCGAGACCAACGAGCGATCCACCAAGATTGAGCGTCGCAGGCGCATTGAACAGATCGCCGACGGTACCACGCGTGAAGAGCGTGAGCGCCCGTGCCAACCGCTCGGCCTCGTTGCCGGCATGCCGGGCGAGGCACTGCTGGACAGCACTGAATGTCGGCATCGCCTGGCTGAAGGTGATCGGATCATTGGTGATTCCATGGTCGGTGTAGGCTTGCTGAATCGCGTGTTCGAGCAGCGTCACATCAACTGCATCGATCAGCATGCCCGAGGCACGCAGCTCGCGCACGATCAACGCACGGATGAAGGTGATCCGTTGACCGAGCAGATCTTCCTCCAGCGCCATGACTTCGGCGATGCGCTCGGCGGTGAGTTGCGGCAGCGCCAGCGGGTTGATCCGACAGCCAGCCGTGCGGGAGAGCGTGATGTAGTCGCCCCCGAGCCCGGTGATCAATGGCCGATATTCCTGATACTTCGGATCCAGCACCAGGACATCCTCGTCGCCGAGCGCGATCTCCTGGGCGATCAATCCCGAGACGGCATACGTCTTGCCACAGCCCGACTCGGCGATCACCAGTGCATGCGGATTGGTCGCGCCCCAACGATCCCAGCAGATCGGCCGACCCGTTCGGGGATGCTCGCCCCAGCACAGCACGGCGGCTGGCTGATCGCCGATGCCTGGCGCGTCGATCGGCAATCCCATTGCGGCCACGCGGGCGCTGCTGTCGTGAATCAGCCCGAGTTCGTCGTAGGCCAGCGGTAGCGAACCACGGTAGCCTTCCCATTGACGGAATGGCGGGATGCTGAGGATGACGCCGAGCTGCGCTGCCGCGCGACGGATCGTCGCAACCCGGTCGGCGAGTTCGCCGGGCGTGGCACCGGATACCGTCAGCGCAGTGCTATAGCGCACCAGGCGATCGATGCCGGCTGCCAGATCCCGGCGAAGCTGTGCAGCCGCCTCCATGCCCTGCTGTGCATCGGCGTCGAGATGCATCCCGGCACGTGCATCGCTCGTCAGTGTGCCGATCGCGGCATCCTCGCTGCGCGCCAACAATTGCCGCGCCAGCGCATCATCCACCGGGGTGATGCGTTGATGCACGACCACACCACTACCGGCCAATGCCAGCCGCAGATCATCGAGCCAGGCGAGTCCCAGAACTGCCGGTAACCTGCGCACGACCAGCGTCGTGAACCAGGTATCACCGGCCAGCAGCATGCTGACATGCCGGCGATCGACGGCCATCGGCGCGAGGATGTCGGGCAGGGCTGTGTGGCCGATGATGACGCGCTGGCGCGTGCGTTCGGGCGCGACGGCGACCATGATCGGCCGTGTGAGCGCATCGCGCAGAGTCATCGTTGCTCTCGCACATCGCCACCAGAGTGGCTCGGGTGCGCGGATCGCCCGATGGCGTGATCAGGATGGATGAAGCGTGCGCGCACAGGGTCTGCCAGGCGGTAGAGCATGCGGGCAGCTGCGCGTGCTGGCAATGGCTGCGGCGGCGGAACACCCTCGAGCATCGCCAGATCGTCGGCGAGGCGTCGGGCGGCAGTACCAGCGGCACGCAGGCTTGCCGCAACATCGACCGCCGGCGACACGTGACGGCGCCACGGCCACCCAGCACGACGATGATGCTCTGGCTCGACCGCAAGCGCCCAGACGACGTGCCGCCCGCGGGTCGTCACCGTGCCGCCCAGGTCATCGAGATAGCCGGCGATCTCGCCCAGGATCGCCGCACGTTGCACTGCACCATCATCGATCGCAGCGGTTTGTCGTCGGCGTAACCGGCCGGCCTGGGCGCTGGTATCCGGCGGTTCATCGAAGGTGTAGACGTCCAGTGGCGCGTCGAGTGCGCACAGCAGGCGATGATAGGCCTCACCGATGCGCGCCCGATCTCCGGGCGGCAGCAATTCCCATGCGGGGGCCCCGCCAGCGACCAGTGCTACCGCGATGCCATCGGCCCGCACAATCGCGCCGTGACCAATGGCGAGGTCAAACATGCTGCGCAATTCATTCATCGCCGCCTCCGTATGCTGCTGGTCCAACCGGAGAGCGTGCCGCCCCGTCACTCCAGAAGGTCATCGCGGACCACTCGAGGCGCTGTACGCGGCTGATATGCCGCAGCAGCATCCATAGCACAGTGATCGCGCCGTAGCCGCGCCAGCGCGCCTCGTGCATGGCGATCCCCAGCACGGCCGGCGGGGCGACGATGCTGATGCTTTCGGTGACCGGGGTGCCAGTGATGATCAGCGCGGCGCTCAACGCCAGCGCGGCGATGGCGATGACGAAGGCGACGGTGGGTAGCCGGACACCGGCCAGGGCGATGCTGCCGCGCACCCGCAGCGAGCGTGGCACGGCAGCACAAAGGTCGTCGTGGGACATAGCGCACCTCAGCGAATCTGGCCACTGGCCCAGGTGACGATTGCATTCGATTGGCTGGCGATCGCCAGCAGGATGACGAATACCGCGATGTCGATTCCGGCAGCCCGTAGATCGCGTGGCGTCGAAAAGACATGCCGTGCGAGATCGATCAACAGGAAGAACCCTCCGGCTACCGTGATGAGGTTGAGAAGCCAGGTGGTGAGTGCGGCGAACAACCCATTGAGTGATGGCATCGATTTCCCTCCTTCCAGTCGTTGCAGTGATCGGCGTGCCGTGGAGGAACCATCCCTCCGGTACGATCTGGCGCCAGCGCTCACGTGCACCATGGCGCGCGGTACCAGTGATCACACCACCACTGCCGCAGCGCGGCCACCGCATCGCCACCGCCATAGCCGGATTGCCGTGCATGGGGTGACCAGTATGACCCAGCGCTGGCTCCACCAAATCCTGCGCCTGGTTGGTCCGGTGGCGGCAGCTGGTATGGATCGCCATCAACGACCGGCGCCTCGGTATGCGGCGATTGGCCCATCGCGCGCGGCAGGAAATCCTGTGGATCGGCGTAGTCGGTGGCGCACGGCCCGGCCACCGGTGCCGACAGTGCGCCGAGCCAGCGCTCGGTGCAGATGTCGGTTGACGCCACCTGGCCATCGGCACCGCGCAGGCGGAGCGCAAGCCGCAGGTGCGGTGCCGGCGTCTCGGCGAGATATCCGATGACGCTGTGCAGCAACGCGACCGGCTCGCCGATGGCGACTGGCGGCCCACACCCCGGAATCGTGCGCACGAGGTCATCGAAGACAGGCACCCCGGCCGTGCATGCCGCGGATGTGATTGGCTGATCTACCGGCGTACAGCCGGACTCGGGCCAATGCATGTCTGGGAATGCCGCCCGCAGGCGTGGCAGCGGCCAGATGCGGCGCATCGCATCAGCCCAACTGAGCTGGTCTGTGCGATATTCGTAGTGCCACCACTCGGGTGAATCGGCACGATCATCGATGCGTCGCCAGCCGTGTCGTTCAAGGATTGCGGTGACATCGACCGCGCCGATGAACAGCCGCCAGCGTCGCCCGTCGGCTACACGCCGCCATCCGGCACCAATGTCCAGGTCGATGGCGCGCCCGGCTTTGTGCCACGAGCGAAACGCGACTCCTGGACGGGTGGTGTGAAACTCTGGTGCGCGCAGCGCATCGGCCAGGCGTGCGAGCAGATCGCGGCCGGTCTGGTGGCGCACGTCGGCGCGTGCTGCGGCGAACTGTTCGGCGGCGCTGGCACTCAGCAGCATGCCGGCGCTGGTGCCGTGGGCATTGGTGACGCCAGGCAAGGCCACGAGCGCCTCGCGGGGGCATGGTGCGACCGGCTGAAATGACTCGAAGCGCGCGCGGTGCCTGGCCTGTCGCGCGACCGGCGTTGGTGACGGACAATCGACTGCATCGCAGGCGGATGCAGTTGGGGTCACCGTCGGCGGCGGCGCGATCAACCTGGCACGGAAACGCAGCGCGACGTCCGCGACGCGACGATTCTGCGGCGCCGGGGTGCTCCAGCTGATGCTCGCGCGGCCATCAATCGATGGCGGATCTTCGGCGATCCAGCCACGCCATCCATCGTCGCGCTGCGCCCAGCTGACGCTGGTGACACAGCGCACCGGCCGGTCGTAGGCATAGGTCACCGTCGCGTCGCTGAGAGCACGTATCACAAAGGTGACCGGAGCATCGCAGCGCGTCGTCAGCCACGCGGGGCTCAGCGTGGGCTGACGCACGCCACCGAGCGGTGCGTACGGAGTGTCATGCTCGCCGGTGCTGATGCGCCCCTGGAGTTGTACGTGCAGCAGATAGGGCTGAAGTCCGCCGTACTCCAGGATGATGCCCGCACCCTCGTTCTCGAGATGCACCACGACATCCGCCGATGGATCCAGCGGATCACGCCACCCGATGTCACGCACATCGGCATCGATCGCCGCGACCACCGGACAGCCGGCACAGAAGCCCGCACCGCTCACCTCGATGGCCTCGTGGAACCAGGGTGCGCCGCCTGATGCCGGCTGAATCCAGCCAAAGGGCTGCGAGACCGTCCAGCCCGTCGCTCGATACCCGGGGTCGGGCGCTATGGGCCAGACCAACGTGGTCGTCTGGAAGATCGCTCCCAGCGCACCACAGCCGCATGCCAGAGCCGTGAGCACCGCGATCATGACGACGACCATCACGCCGGGGTGGTTCGGTCGACCGGTTCCCATCGCGTCACCTCACGCGCTCGGTACGTTGCGGCGCGGTGGCGGAGCAGGCAGGTTGCGGCGCGGCGGCGGCGGTGGTGGTGGTGCCGGCACGGGCGTCATGGCACGGTGGCCGGCGTGGCGCAGTGCTGCAGCGCTGCGGCGCGGATCACCATCGGGCGACGCTGTCGCCATGGCGAAGGCGCCAGCCATGGGTACGCTGGGGCGCACTGCCGCACCTCGATGCTCGATGCCACGGCGCGTCGGCCAACCCTGACGGATCAGCGCCCCGACACGTGCGGTTGCCGCTCGACCTGGCAGCCAGGCCTCGCCACCCAGCGCCAGTGCAAAGATCGCCGCACTCGCCGCCAGCGCACCGAGCTGCCCCGATACGTCGTCGGCTGGTGCCCGCGTCACTGCACCGAAGCAGGCTGCGCCGACACCCAGGCAGCCGACCCACACGCTCTGCTGCAGCAGCGTGTCACCGAGCCGGGCGAGCCAGGTTCCAAAGTGCGGTGCCGTTGCTCGGTCGATCAGCAGCGCTGCCGCCAGTGGGGCAACGCCGATCAGAAGTGCCAGCATGACGATGCGCAGCAAGGCACGAATGAGCAGCAGACCGACGACGATCAGCAGGGTCAGCGTGGTGAGCTCGAGACCGATGCTCAACTCTGCTGCCACGGGGCGCTGCCAGATCATCTGCTCGAGTGCATCGGCCGGCAAGAGCGCACGATGCACTTCGTTGAGGGCATCGAGCGCCAATGCGATGAACGACTCGCCTGCATAGATGCCTGCGAGCGCCGCACTTCCGTGGACGGTGAGCGACCGTGCCTCGTGAACCAGGTCACCTGGTCCGTCGACGATCAGCCGACCGATGCGCACCAGCAGCAACAGCCCTACCAGTGCGCCGGCGATCGGCTGGACAATGTCCCACAACTGCTGGACCGCGGCCCCCAGCGCGCCTCCACGATCGAGAAACAGTGCCGGCGGCGTGCAGAGGATGATCCCCAGCTGGCCACATGCCGGATCCGGATCGATCAGGCTGAGCAGCGCAGCAAAGATCACCCGCAACGTCTCGTTGATGCTGGCAAGCATGCCGGCAGCGATGCCCATGCCGGCATCAAGGACCCAGTTTCCGACTACCAGTTCGCGGTCGAGCCAGACCCAATCGTCGCCCACAGCCTGCCAGCGACCGCTGGTTGCCTGAGCAGCTGCCGGCGCCACCGCTGCATGGATTGCCAGGATGCCACTGCATTCACCCATCATCATCGGTCGCATCGTTCACCTCGCTCCCGCGCACATACCGTACTGGCAGGCATCGCCGATGCTCCACCTGCGAATGTGCGACGGGCATGCGGCATTGCAGCGCGTTCCATCAATGGTCGACCTGGCAAGCGTCGCAGCAGCGCTTCGAGCGTGGTGCGCTCGATGTAGTACGCGCCATCCCAGCATTCTGCAGCGACGTAGCCATCACGCACCCAGAGCAGCATCGTCTCGGGAGTGACACGAAACAGATACGCAGCATCGCGCAATGAGAGCCATACCGCATCACGGCGCAACTGTGCGCTCAGTAGCCCGATCCAGTACTTCTGCGTCTTCATCGGCACCACTCAACTCCCATAACCATGCGACAAACGTGTCGCGGTCGGCACGCCAGACACCATTGCGAACGATCTGGATGCCCGGCAGGGCATCACGACGCAAGAGGGTATGAAACCATGTCCGACCCAGGATGGCATGTGCTTCGCGTGAGGTGAGGACAGGCGGCAACTGATGAGCCCCGCCGAGCTCGGCGAGCCTGCCGAGTGCGACGCGGGCGCGTACCGCGATCGGATAGGCGCGTCGGGCCATTGTGATCTCCCTCGATATGCATCAGTTCATGGATTGCGACATGGCGTGGAGCCATGATCGATCCGGTTTGGCACGCGCCGCTCGCGAGGCGTGCCCACGCAGCGCTCGGCGTACACTCCCGAGTCTGATGCACGCGACACAGGCACGTACCGTGATCGCATCGGCGTGTCACGCCGGCGTGACACGCCACGGGATTCGTCACGATCGTGGCATCGTTCGTGGCAAACCGATCGTGGCCGCTGCGCCAGGTTCTGGTGCTCGCCAGCTCATGCATCAGATGATTCCTAGTGCGCGCCCGCCGTCGGTCATGACGAACAGAATGTTGCCCACCACACCAAGTACGAGGCTCAGAGCCGATACCCCCAGGAGCATCAGGCTGCGGCGTCGCACCTGCTGCATGAATGCATCGTGGAGCACGCCATCGAGCATGTGTTGGTATCGTTCGAGCGCGGCATCGGCATCGATCCCACGCTCCTCGGCATCGGCCAGGATCGCTGCAGCCTCGGCCAACGGCTGATGGCCACGGACACGAGCCAGCTCGGCGAGGACTGCAAAGCCACGCCGTCGGCTCGACCGCGCCTCGCTCAGTGCCGCAGCAACCAGCTCGCGCATCGGCGCCAGCCCTGAATGAGCATGCTCGACGTAATGCGCCAGAATGTGGAGCGGTGCCTCGCCACCAGCCAGAGCAATGCGCACGTAGCCGATGAATCCAGGTGTCAGGCGCAACACTCGCTGCGCTCCGCTGGTGATACGACGAGGTCGCGGTGGCATGATGTGGCGGTGCGCTGCAAGGGCAAGTGCTGCGCTGCCGACCAGATACCATGGATGGGCTGGCGCCAGCAGCGCAACGGTGAGCGTCAGGCTGATCCACCAGAGCATCCGACGTCGGGGTATGCCGGCACACCGGCCCCAGCCCGCTGCAACCAGCAATCCGGCGATCGCGATGCCACCCCAGAATGGTATGACGATCTGCATCCCGAACTCCCCCTGCCTTTGCCCGTCCGTCCATGCCATGACGTCGATCGATCTCGCCAATGCGGTGCCTCCGGCCAGCACCGAGATGGTGTAACACCGACAGACACCCGTCATCGCACGACGAACGATCCTGGCTGGCCGGTGCCGAGCGGGCAGGATGACGGCTGGTCAGCGGCAGCTGCCGGATCGGGCTTGGCACCGTGCGAGACGCCCCGTGCACTGCCACCGACACCTTGCACACCGGTGGCCAGCCCGACACTGCATCGTCGATGATGTTCGTGATCACTCACGTTCTCCCACTATCACAATCAATACATCGCGTCATCGGTGCGGGCCATCCAGAACCCCAGCGCCGTCGGTGCAAGCAGCACCAGCACCATGACCACGCCGATCAGCGTGCCACCCGGGCCAGCATACGCCCGGGCCACGCGATCAGCCTGGGTCGCGATCAGGTACACCACCATCGCCATGCCAGCCATCGTGACCACAATGCCGCTGTAGCGCATCTGCGACAACTCGGTCATGATGGTGCCCCGTCGCCGCTCGGCGGCATACAATGCGGCGCCCGCTGCCTCGACCTGGCGCACGATGCGCGCATGGGGCGCATCGATCACCATCGCCAGCGCGCCGAGCAGCGTGCGATGCCGCAACGATGGAGTGCGAGCCGCGACGAACCCCAGTGCGCCGGCTGGCGTGAGCGGTTCGACGGCGCTCGCTGGCGAGCTCCAGAGCGCCCCCAGGGTATGCCATTCGTCTGCCAGCGGACCACGTTCGAGATCAGCAGCAATTGCCCGCAGTGCCCGTGCCAGCGTTTGTCCGGCACGCAGCTGAATGCCCAGACGCAGCACCGCACCAGGCAACTGGCGGTCGATGTCCGCGATATAACGTCGTTCAGCCAGCAAGACGCTCGCCCAGGTCATCAGCACCGCGGTCGGGCCGGCGAGCATCAGAGCAAGCTCGAGCGGAGCCAGCCAGCCTGCGAGTACTACTACCAGCACCGCACTGAGTACCATCTGAGTCATCAGGTGCTCGGCGCCAACGACGGCCGGATACCAGTGACGCAGCTGCCATGCCGGATCGGCACCACGCCGGTAGCGTTGTGCCACGAGTGCACGGAGCGCGCGCAGCAGGCGAACACGCTGAAGCAGGGCGACCAGCAGCATCGCGCTCACCATGAGCCAGACGGGGACGCCGAGGACGAGCCACAGGCCCATGCGGTCGGCCACCGATTCATCAGGCATCAGGCACCTCGGCTTGCATGCGCTCCTCCAGTGCGAGTCGGCGCGCGCGCACAGCCGCTGCAGCATCCGTTGAGCCATAGCCGGCCCGCCCCAGGTCATCGAGCGCGGTCTCGCGCAGCCGCAAGTATCGCAGCGTCGTCGCGGGCTCAAGGCGCATCGCATCGCTGGTGTGCCGATCCAGCATCGCGAGCGCCTCAAGCGCATCACCACGCGCCAGCGCACCATCGGCACGCCCCAGAGCGTCGTCGACCCGACCATCGGCGGCGACGTGATGGCGCACCGCGGCCCCGAGTGCTTCCCAGC
>CAIQIY010000055.1 GCA_903871975.1 uncultured Chloroflexota bacterium
CGAGGTAGCGGTACAGTGGCAGGCCCACCGCCGCTGCCGCCGCCTTGGCATTCGCCAGCGAAACGCCGAGGATGGCATTGGCGCCGAGGCGGCCCTTGTTCTCGCTGCCATCGAGTTTGAGCAATTCCTGATCGATGCCGAGCTGGTCTCCGGCATCGAGCCCCACCAGTGCCTCGGCGATCTCGTTGTTCACGTGCGCGACTGCCTGCTGCACGCCGCGGCCACCGTAGCGCCGTCGATCGCCGTCGCGCAACTCGATCGCCTCGTGTGCGCCAGTCGACGCGCCCGACGGCACGATCGCACGGCCCACGTCACCGCTCTCCAGTTGCACATCGACTTCGACGGTTGGGTTGCCACGCGAATCGAGCACCTCGCGGCCGACGATTCCGACAATTGTTGTCGCCATACGATTGATCACTCCTGTTCCAATCCCAGACAGATCCACCATTCCGACCGCACGTCACGGCGGGCGACGGCGCCGTCGCCGCGTGGCCGTCATCGAACCAGCGCCATCCTCGGCGCATCACGCGCGGATGAGCCCCAGGGCCTGATAGAGTCGCGCAAAGTCGAACTGCTCGTCGAGCAACGTCACGAACCGTTGCAGCTTTGCCGATTGCTTGAATCGCACGTGGCCGAAGATCTGTTCGGCACGCTCGACCGTTGTGAGTGTATCATCGGCGACGCAGATGATCGCTACGCCGCGCTCGTCGGCGCGATCGATCACCTGTGCCACCGGCCTGATGTTGCCGGTCAGCACCAGAACCGCAGTCGACGTTTCGAGCGCCACGAGCTGCAGATCGGTACGATCGCCGCCGGTGATCACCGCCTTGTTGGTGCGGCGGCGAAAATGCGACAACGCCGCCTCGGATCCCATCGCGCCGATCAGCAAATGTTCGACGAGGCGCTCGCGTCGGGTGGCGTCGCCGAAGTAGTGCCCGCCGAGATGCTCATGGAGATCGCCGACGCTGATGCCTGCCAGCTGTGGATCCTGGCGCAACACGGCGTAGACCGGAATGCCGCGTGCGTGCAGGAATGCCACGACCCGCGTGGCGACATAGTCGTATTTGGGTGGTTCGACGTGATTGAGGACGACGCCGAGCAGCCGGTCACCGAGATATTGCTGCACCGCCAGGATCGCATCGAGCGAGACCAGCGTGTGATACCGGCTGACCAGCAGCACCGGCGCCTGCAGCGCATCGGCCACCCGGTCGGCCGACAGATCGACGATCGCGCCCTCGGCCCAACTGTTGGCACCCTCGAGCACGACCAGATCGCGCCCGCGCGACAGCGCGTGGTGCGCATCGCGCAGCTGCCGCGAGAACTCGACTGCACCGCCGCGGATGATCGTCTCGACGACTCCTTGTGTCACGAGGACGGGTGCGATGCGCTCGGGGGGATCGGGCAGGCCGAACTGCTCGCGAATGAACTGCGCATCCTCATCGCGGACGGCCGCGTCGCTGTGCGTCACGGTCACGCTCACCGGCTTCATGTAGCCGACGGCGAACCCGTCACGTCGCGCGCGGTCGATCAGGCCGACGCATACCGCACTTTTGCCGACAAAGGTCTCGGTCGATGCAACATACAGGCTTGGCATCGTCACGCTCCCCTGCGGGCAGCCAGGCTGCCCGGCTTCGCGTCACCCTTGCAGGATGATCCGGGCATCCACGACCATGGCACCTTCACCGTCGGGGTAGAGCATCAGCGGATTGATGTCCATCTCGACGATCTCGGGGAACTCCTCGACGAGCTGAGCGACCCGTAGCACGATGTCCTCGAGCGCGGCGAGATCGGCGGGTGGTTCGCCGCGGACGCCACGCAACAGGGGGTAGGTGCGGATCGAGCGAATCTGTTCGCGCACGTCCTGGCGCGTCAGCGGGGCCAGGCGGAATGCGACGTCCTGCAGGACTTCGACATAAATGCCGCCCAGCCCGACGCCGATCAGCGGGCCGAATTGGGAATCGCGGCTGACGCCGACCAGGACTTCGCGACCACGCCGCACCTGCTCCTGTACCAGCACACCCCAGATCGAGGCGTCGCGGCTGTAGGTGCGCGCGCGGTAGTCGATCACCTCGTAGGCGTCGTGGGCGGCGGCTGCGTCGGCGATGCCGAGCCGGACGCCGCCGATGTCGCTTTTGTGCAGGATATCGGGCGATGAGATCTTCATCACGACCGGGAAGCCGATCTGCTCGGCCAGTGCCGCCGCCTGCCCGGGTGACTGTGCCAGCTCGGAGCGCGGCAGCGCCATGCCGTACGCCGCGAGAACGTCGCGTGCCTCGATCTCGCCGAGTTCGACGCGCCCGGCGGCACGCGCACGCGCAAAGACCGCGCGAACCCGCTCGCGATCGACGCTGAAGCTGATGCGTTCACCGGCCGGGCGCGTGCGCCAGATGTACTGGTGGACCATTGCCCGCAACGCGGCGACTGCCTGCTCGGGGAATGCGTAATTGGGGATCCGCCGGTGGTTGAGGATCGCCAGTGCCGGGCCAATGCTGACGCCGCCCATGTAGCTCGTGAGCACAGGCTTGCCGTGATCGGCTGCCAGGCGGGCGATCACCTCGGCGGTGCGCTCGGGCTCGCTGCCAGCCTGCGGCGTGAACAGGACCAGCGCGGCGTCGACGCCAGGATCGGCCAGCACGGCAGACAGCGCGACCTCGTATCGATCGGCGCGCGCATCACCGATCACGTCGACCGGATTGCTGCAGCTCGCCGTCGCCGGCAGCCCGGCGCGCAACTGCGCCAGCGTGGCAGCGCCGAACTCCGCCAGCCGCATGCCGCTGCGCTCGATCGCATCGGTCGCGATGATCCCCGGCCCGCCGGCGTTGGTCACGATGGCGATCCGGTCACCACCGATCTGCGGCTGGTAGGCAAACGCCAGCGCGACATCGAACAACTCCTGCATCGAGCGTGCCCGCAGGACGCCGCTCTGGTCGAAGGCGGCTTCGTAGGCGCGTTCCGAGCCGGCCAACGCACCCGTGTGCGACGAGATCGCCCGTGTTCCGGCGGCGGTGGTGCCGCTCTTGATGGCGATCACCGGTGTGTGTCGCGTGACGTCGCGGGCGGCGGCGATGAACGCGGGGCCGTCGGCGATGCCTTCGAGGTATGCCAGGATCACGCGATTGGTCGGATCGGCGCCCCACGAGCGCAGCAGCGCGACTTCGTCGATGTCGGCCTTGTTGCCCAGGCTGACGAACCGCGAGAAGCCGATGCCACGCTCGGCGCTCCAATCGAGGATCGCGGTGCACAGCGCACCGGATTGCGACATGAAGGCGATCTCGCCGGCGGCGGGCATCAGCGCGGCGAACGAGGCGTTCAGCCGCGTGGTGGTATCGATGATGCCCAGACAATTGGGGCCGATCATGCGCATCCCATACTGCCGAACCCGCTCGAGCAGCTGCTGCTCGAGCATCCGGCCGGCCCCGCCAACTTCCTTGAACCCTGCACTGATGACCACCAGCCCGGTGACCCCGGCGCGACCGCAGTCGTCGACGACATCGAGGACGGCATGCGCCGGCACGACGACGACGGCCAGATCGACCGGGCCAGGCGCCGCGCTGACGGTCGGATAGCTGGCCAGCCCCAGGATCGTCGTGGCCCGCGGGTGGATCGGCAGGATCCGGCCAGCATAGCCGTGATCGATGATATTGCGGAGCACCCGGTGCCCGAGACGGGCCGGGTCTGGTGATGCTCCGATCACGGCAACCGCGCGCGGCGCAAAGATTGCGTCGAGCATGCATCCCTCCGATTGCTGTCCCGCCGCATCCTACCCGATTGGCGGCATCACGGCAAGCCAGGCAACCGGGCAGGGGGCGGGTGGCGCTCCGGCGAGTTCGCAATCGATCGGGAGCGACATACGTTGCGGCGCGCGTAGCCGGCCCCCACCCATGCGGCAGCGGCCGGCACCGACACACCATCGGGTCCGTCGGCGATCCACCGCACCCTCACGGCGCCGTCGCCGGGCGCATGGCGGGCAGTGGCAGCACGAAGCGGTAGATCGAGCCGTCGCTGCGATCGATCACCCAGATCGCCCCGTCCGGCGCGACCGCGATCCCCGCTGGCGCACCGAGTATCGCACCGTCGGCCGAACTCCCGGTCCAGCGCAACAGCTCGCCACCGAGGTCGCCATAGACCAGCGCGCCACGCGTCGGTACGCCGACGAACAGCTGGCCATCCGGCCCGACGCCCAGGTACGGATCATCATACGTCTGGGGCGCCCATCCCGTGATCGGCAACGTGGCGATCGGCTGTGTCTCGATCGTGCCGTCGCCACGTGGTGCAAACACCTGCACGCGACGGTTCCAGGTGTCGCCAACATACACGCGGCCGGCAGCGTCGACCGCCAGCCCGATTGGTTCGTCGAATTGGCCGGCGCCGGCACCAGCCGCGCCCCATTGCACCACGAAACGCCCGGCATCGTCGGTGACGACGATGCGCTTGTTGCCGGTATCGGCGATGTAGACACGACCACCCGCATCGACGGCGACGGCGCGCGGCCCGAACAAGCCGAGTGGGTCGGCGGCATTGCCGGCCAGCGTGCCGTCGGTCGGGCTGGCGCGCCGCCCGGACCCAAAGTCCTCGCGGCCTTCGCCCCAGCTGCCCAGCACCGTGCCATCGGGGGCCAGTTTCACGATCCGTGCATTCCAGGTGTCGGCGACGTAGACGTTGCCGGCCGCGTCGATGGCGACGCCGCGTGGCTCGTTGAACTGGCCGGGCCCGGCGCCATAGCTGCCGACCGAGCGTTGCAGCGTGCCGTCGGGGGCGAAGAACTGGATGCGGTGATTCAGCGTGTCGGCGACGACGATCGTGCCATCGGCGGCGATGGCCAGGCTGCGCGGCTCGCTCAGCCCGACATCGGCGATGCGGCGCTCGGCGACGAAGGCGACAGCGGCCTGCGCTGGCCGTGGTGTGACGGCACCACTCGTACCACCGCCCGGCGCCAGATCCCGCCGGACCCAGACCTGCATCTCGCGGCCGTCGAGCGCCATGCCGTCGGGCAGGTCGCGGTACATGACGTAGCGCCACGTGTCGGCCCAGTGCGATCGGTCGAATGGCCAGAGCAGTGGCGCCCAGAATGGCGGGACGCTGGCGGCATCGAGGCCCGGGCAGGCGGCGGTGGCGTCGGCGATGGCACCGGGATAGGCGA
>CAIQIY010000056.1 GCA_903871975.1 uncultured Chloroflexota bacterium
CGCAGGAACGGCATGAAGTGCGGCGCAGTGCTGGCCGGATTATGGCCCCAGATCAGGATCAGCCGGCTGTGGATGACATCGGCATAGTCGGCGCTGTAGCGCGCGCCGAGTGTCGCTGCCACCGCAGTATGCGCAGCGGCACAGCAGATCGTGCGTGCCAGGCCACTTGCGCCGAGCCGCTGCCACAGACGCGCATCGACCACGGCCGACTGCAGGACACCGAGCGTGCCGCTGTATGAATACGGCAGGATCGCCGCTGCGCCGTGCTCGTCGCTGATCGCTCGCCAACGGGTCGCAATCTCGTCGAGTGCTGCGTCCCAGCTGATGCGGCGCCACTCGCCGGCACCGCGCGCCCCGACGCGCCGCAGTGGGTAGAGCACCCGTTCGTCGCTGTAGACACGCTCGAGATACGGCCGTACCTTGGCACACAGCCAGCCGGCTGTGACCGGATGCGCTGGGTCGGCACCGAAGCGTACGGCGACGCCATCGCGCACTTCGGTGATGGTCGCACAAGTGTCGGGACAGTCGTGCGGGCAGGCGCCGCGGACCAGGCGGATGGTCGTGTCCGTCGTCATGTGTCCCCCTTGGCGCGCTCGCGCCGCCCATCGTACAGATATGCCGTGAGGTGCTCGGGTGGCATCGTCAGCTCGCCAGGCGCACAGATCTGGCCACAGCTGGCGCACCAACCAAGCACCTCGTAGCGCCGTGCGGCGCGCACCCAACGCTCAGCGGCCAGCGCGAACACGACATTGGTGCGCATGTGGCGCCAGATGAACACACCGAAGAGCGCGATGAAGGCGAACATGAACACGGCAGCACCGCTGAATGCCGAGCTCTGCATCAATCCAGCGGCATGCTCCTCGGGCGTACGCGCGATGCCGCTCGCCAACGACTGCCATTCGCTGGCGAGCGCGGCGGCGACACCGAGCAGCGCGGCACCGCCACCGCTGAGCACCAGCGCACCACAACCGATCTGCCCGGCCGGTCGCGCCGGCGAGACTGGTGGGGCAACAGCGGCACGCAGCGCGGCGTCGGCCGTGGCGTCGGCATGCAGCGCCGCGAGCGGCCGGGTGGCATCGTCGGATCGACAGTGCGCACACTGAATCGTCGGCGTCATCGCTCCCCCCTCATGCACCGGAGCGCGGCGTGGCCGCGCTTTGCTGCCGTTCGTACTCCTCACGGGTGACAAACGTCCCGCCATCGATGCTGCGATCACGCTCGCGCCGCGTCCGGTCGTACTGAATGTCGGCGCGCATCAACCGAAAGCAACGCGCGTCCATCACTTCCTTCGCCAATCGATAGCCGGCAGGCATGCCACTGTCATCGAATTCGAGCAGCAACTCATTGCGTGGATCGACGCGCACGTGGACGATGGTGCCACAACGCGCGCAACGCACGTACAGATGAATGGCTTCGTCGGCTGCCGGTGCGCCGGCGCCGAACAACGCTCGCAAAAATCGCATCATCGTCGCTCCCGTCAGGCTGCCCGCGGCAGCACCTGCCCCAGTATAGCAGCATCGGGGCTCATCACGAACGACGGCGTCCGGGTGGCAGCTGCATGCCGGGCAGATACCCACGTCGCTGCGTGCCCCAGCGGGACATGCTGCTGAG
>CAIQIY010000057.1 GCA_903871975.1 uncultured Chloroflexota bacterium
GGCGAAGGCGAAGATCGCCTCGCCGTGCTGGCTGATCTCGTACTCGTGGGCGTGGGGGTGGATCTTGATGCCGACGCAGCGGGCATGCGCCAGCATGGTATCGGCTTGGGCGTAGCTCGCCGGCACACGCGGATCGATGACAACCCAGAATCGCACCTCATCGTGGTCTTCTGCGGCGCGACGTGCGTCTTCGTTGCCGCGCAGCACATCGCCGCGGTACGGGATCAGGGCACGGATCGCCGACACCAGCGTCAGCGTGACGCTGGCATCACGGGCACGCTGGATGACGGTGTCGATGCCGCCGGTGAAGAATCGATCCCGCAAGCTGAGCCCGCCGCGATCGTAGTGGCCGAAGTGTCCATGAACGTCAATGGCGTGGATCATCAGACGTACTCCCACGTGTAGAGCGTGCTGTGGCGCAGGACAAATCGTAACCCGATCGGGCTACCGGCCAGCGTGGTCGGCGCGATGCCACCGCGCCAGCGCACCGATATATCCAGGGCATCGACGTCGATCGGCTCGCAATCATCGAGGTCGAAGCCCGGGATGGGTTGGCCGGCGGCGTCGAGCAACGCCACACGCGCGTCGCCGCGACTGGCGTCGAGGTTCAGCCGCAGCATCGTGCCGTCCCAGGGTTGTGGTGCAACCTCGAGCACGCCTGGAGTCGCGCCGGCCTGCCAGCCGACGTAGCGCCCGCGCGGCAGGCGCGCGACGCCGATCCCCGTCAGCATGTTCGGGCTGTTGATCGGTTCGGCGAAGCCGTGCGTATAGCTACACCCATGGTAGTGGAACAACAGCTCGTCGCCGATGGTGATCGGGCGGTCACCGCTATAGATCGTGCCCGCCTCGAAACTGCCGGCCGATCCCAGCGGAATGAAGGGCTCGCGAACCGGCAGGCGCTCCCAGCGCTCGCCATCGAGGCTGAAGACCAGCTGCGGCGCGATCGGCCCGTCGTCCCAGCCACGGCCCAGCGGCGGTGCGCCGGTGCGGGTCACCAGGAACATCCACAGCAGGCCGAGGTAATAGCCGTCGTGGGGCCAGACATGCATGCCGTAGAACTCGGCGCGCATGCCGCCGCGCTCGCGGGCCCAGGTGTCGTCGGCATCGTCGGGATCGAGGACCGAACGCGACCGATCGAACCGGATGCCATCGTCGCTGAACGCCAGCCCGAGGCAGCGGCGCGACAGCTCCCAACCTGGTCGGTGCTTGTCGAGCTTGTGATAACTCACATAGCAGCCGCGTTGTTCGTCCCAAAACACGGTGTTGAAATCGCCGATGGCGAGCCGCTCGACGCCATCCTGCCACTGACCCGCCAGCACCGGCGCATCCAGCTGTGGCGTCCAGGTCAGGCCATCGGGCGAGTACGCCACATACCATCCATTGCGCGGATAGTCCTTGACGCGAAAGCCGACTGCGGCGAGCACCGGATTGTCGGCACTCCAGTACTCGGGGCCGACCCAGTAGTACATCCGATAGCGTCGCGCCGGATCGCCACCATCCGGTGTCCGCACCACCGACGCCTGGTGTGCGTCCCAGTAGCCGGTCTGCAGGACGATGTTGTTGGCCCGGCTGCCCTGCCATGGTTCGATGCCCAGCTCGGGCCGCGACCAGCGGATGGCATCGTCGGAAAAGGCCGTGCACAGCAGCACTTCGGCGGGATGGCCCTCGTACCACATCTGCCAGCGCGTGTCCGATGGGTCGCGGCCGATGGCGGTGAACAGCTGAAGCAGCTGCCCCTCCCACGGTCGTTCGGCGACGAGGATCGGATTGGCCGGATGTTTTGTCGGTTGCCGTTGCAGGATGTGCAACAGGTGCTGTCGGGTGATGTGTGGCCGGGCATTGAACCACGACCAGCGGCGTGACAGACGGCTTGTCATGATGCGTTCCCCGCGTGCTCATGCGCGCCAGGCACCGCCGGTGCGATCTGGCGCAGATACCAGCTGATCAGGTGGTCGACCGAAGACTCGCTGGCGGCGTAGGGCCCCGGCACGTAGCGCCGCGAACTGACGCCACGCTGGTTATCCTCGCAGATGGTGGCGTCCTCGATGCCGGTGACACGCCAGAGCCAGCTGACCGCGAGCGGATCGTAGTCGCGCCCCGGGCGGGCGTCGCCGCGCACGAGCCAGGTGAGCGTCATCTCGGTGTGGGTGGCGTCGAACGGCGTGAAGCGTGCGAGCATCGCATGATCGCTGCAGGCCAGCAGCCAGTTCA
>CAIQIY010000058.1 GCA_903871975.1 uncultured Chloroflexota bacterium
CCGCGCGGCTGATGCGCCCCGCCGCGTGATCGTCATCATGCGACGTGACAACGCATCGTGCGCGCGCACTGCGGCGCGTGCGGCACGAGGGATAACTGCGGGCGACCTGCTCACACGGATGAATGGACGGATCGATGAACCACGCGTGGATGCTGAGGCAATTCAGCTGGATGGCCGGAGCAGCCAATGTGGGCGACCGACCTCGAGGAATACAGCTGATCGCCGACGTGCTGTCAAGGCATATGGGGGTCGTTTCATCAATTTGTGCACGTGCAATGCGGTATGTATGCCGCACCCCCTGTCGACCAGATGCATCCGTGCGTGCACGTCTCGTGATGACGCGCTGCGCCGGCTCGCGCCACCGGCCTGCCGTCGTCGGTCGGTTCGGCGCCCTGCATGCGCTGATCTGCCCTGAGAGGGTCGCTCGGTCTGCCAGCCCGGTGCCCCAGGTATGCTGCCATCAGCACTTGCGCTAGTAGAACATTTGTGCTATAATTCACCCATACGACGAGCGCTAATCCCAGTCACGGCGGCGGGGCTCAAGGGCGAATGCAGCACGACGGCAGGCAGTGGATGCGTGGAGCGCGTTGCAGCGGAGCCCACGCCAAGGCAGGATCGTCGTCACCGGTCGTGTGTATCCGCAAAACAGGTGGCATCAACCGTCGGATCGTAGGCATGCACGGGCATCGGCACATCAGGCCACATGATTGCAGTTGGAGGAACCACATGGACGAGCTTTATCGCGCGCTGGCCGCCTACTGTACCACCGAGCACGTCACCACCGCTGCCGGCACCATCTGGGTGCCCGAGCGCGCCCTCATCGTCAATCGTGTGTACAAATCCCTGGGGATCGGCGAGGAACGCCCCACCGATGGTGATGAGTGGGACGATGGAGAGTTCGATGCATGTGCCGAGGCGCGGATTGTGTGTTCGTTGGACTGGAGCCTCGGTGGTGCCCCGATCTCGTGGACCAACACCATCTCACTGTTCGATGCAGGCGACATTGGCTGGATCGTGCTGTACCACATCGACGAGACGCCAACCACCGTTGCCGCACGACTGGTCGGCGATCATCGGGCGTTGCTCAATCTGTTCATCACAGAACTGATCGCCAACGATGGCTACCCATACGTCTGGTACGGCAATGAACATTGGCAGGATGACGGCGATGGGCCGGTTGGTGACAACGATGGCGGGCATGAAATCCTGTTCGCCGACTCTCCGCCTGACGGCATCTCCATCAAGCGCAACCTGCTCGACGTGGCTGCCATCCACGCCGGATTCGAGCAGCGCATCGCCACTGCGCCGGAGCTGTGGCCCAAGATCGCCGAGATCGTCGATATTCTTGAGAATCCTGGGTCGTTCCGCCTGTGGACACCGTCGAGCGAGCCACAAATTCCACGCACCGTCACCGAGGACGAGCGCCCTGCGCTGCTGCAGCGCTACATCCAACTGGTCGTCACGTAAGCATGGCACGCCACCGACTGCTGCCTCATGCACATCGCCCGGCACGCCAACACCGGCCGAGGACTACGTGTCGACGAGGATACGCCCTCAGCCGGTGTAGCTACAGGCGCGCGCCACGCCCGATGCAACGATGTCCGTGAGCGGAGTGGGATCTGGCACGGAATTGGCAAATGGTGGTGGAGCGAAGGGGGATCGAACCCCTGACCTCCTGCGTGCAAAGCAGGCGCTCTCCCAGCTGAGCTATCGCCCCTCGCGGAGTAGGTGATGGCGGTGGGCCGAAGAGGCAATGGTGGGCGTAGGTGGACTCGAACCACCGACCTCGATCTTATCAGGATCGCGCTCTAACCAGCTGAGCTATACGCCCCAGCATGCATGCCGCACACCGGCGATCCGCCGCGGGCTCCGTCGCACCGGTGAGTGCGACATGCGCTTCGGATGCCCGGCAGTGTATCACGGGAGTGGCTGGGTGTCAAGCGGCGCGTGACCGCGTGACTGCGGGTCCAGGCATGAGTTGTCAGGCCGCCGTGGACGCCACCTCCTGTCGCCGGTAGGTGCGCTGCGGCGGCGGTCGCAGGCGCAGCGCTTCGTCCCAGCGGTCGCGGTTCAACCAGGCGCGGACGACGGCTACCGCCTCGGCGCCCGCCGCGTTCCGGATCATGCCGGCGAGCTTCAGCCGCACGCTCACCAGTTGCCTGCATGCGCTCGCTATCGTGCCGCTGCCCACCTGGATGCCACGCGCGCGGTACGCCGGGATCATCCATCCGCTGCTGATGCGTGGTGAAGGAGCTGAGC
>CAIQIY010000059.1 GCA_903871975.1 uncultured Chloroflexota bacterium
ATGATCGCCAGCACACTGGCGACGAGTACCGGCACGCCGAGGATCGGGGTCAGCAGCAGCGCGCTCATGCCGATCGCCACGCCAACAGCGAGTTGCATCGCGCGGCCACGCTTGAGGCGCGTCACGCGATCGACGGTGCGCCCGATCAGCTCGCCGGCGGCACTGCCGGCGATCACGGCGATGAACAGGCCGAAGAACCCGGTGAACAGCGCAATCAGGCCGATGCCGAGATTGACGCCGAACGCCACGCCGAACGCCGCCAGACCGCCGAGCAGCCAGTGGCGTGCGTCGACCTGATAGTTGGGTGGGCGCCGCGCGGCGCGACACTCCGGGCACAGCTGGCCAACCGGGCTCAGCGTCGCGCAGCTCGCACAGATCGGCCGATCGCACTGGGTGCAGCGCAGGCCGGTGGTGCGCTCGGGGTGGCGATAGCACGGCGCCATCGCTGCATCAGCGTCGGCAGCAGCAGGATCATGCGCTGGTTCATCGGTTCCGGCGCGACGCTGGCCGGGCGCCAGCGCAAGCCCTGTGGCGATCCACTGATCGGTCTGCGCCAGATCGGCCGCGATGGCCGGGTCGTCGGGTGCCAGCGCCAGCGCCTGCACCAGATGGCCGCGGCGATCGCGCAGCACTGCCGTGACGCCGGCGAGGCCATGCCAGGCAGCAGCATGGCCGGGCGACAACTCGGCGGCACGGCGGAATGCCGCACGGGCGGTGATGGTATCGCCATCGCGCGCAGCGGCATGGCCACGCGCGACCAGCAATTCGGGCGAGGCATCGTCGGCGTCGGTCGTTGTCATGTGACGTGCGCTTTCCCCACGAGATCCAGCATCTCGGCGACGCGCGTCACCTTGATGCGCGGCCGACCGACATCGGCGCCGCGCTCGCGCTCATGGGCATCGAGCTTGCGCCAGTCATCCCAGCTGAACGGCGTCACCTGACGCCACTCGAGCAGCTGCTCAATCGCGGCTGGCGCGCGGTCGCCGGCGGCACGACACGACAGCTGCGGCAGATCGGCCACCATGCTGGCCACGGTAGCGATCGCGTCGGGCTTGTTGGTGCCGATCACGCCAGACGGGCCGCGCTTGGCCCAGCCCACCACATAGAGCCCGGCAATCGGCGCACCACCGACACCCGCGGTCACCCGTCCATCGACGTTGGGGATGACGGCGCGGCGCGCATCGAACGGCACGTCGGGCAACGGCACGCCACGGTAGCCGATCGAGCGAAGCACCATGCCGGCGGCGATGGTGTCGTAGGCACCGGTGCCCACCAGCGTCAGCTCGCCTGCCGCATTCGGTACCAGCGCATTGCGCTCGACGCGTACGCCACACACCTGGCCGCCATCACCGAGCACCTCGGTCGGCGACGTGAGGAAGCGCATCACGATGCGCCGTGGCTGGCCGGTGGCGCCGCGCTCGGCCAGGGCATGCAGCGTGCGCACGTTGGCCGCAGCGACGCGATTGCCGTCGAGCATCGCCGCACTGAGCGGGTCCAGCACCAGGTCCGCCGGGTCGACGATGATATCGACACCGTGGAGCTCGCCGAATTCGCGGATCTCGGCATTGGTGAAGGCTGCCTGGGCCGGGCCACGCCGGCCCAGCACCACCACCTCGCGGACGCGGCTGGTGCGCAGGGCTGCCAGGGCATGATCGGCGATGTCGGTCTGCGCCAATTCGGCGACATCGCGCACCAGGATGCGGGCGACATCCATCGCGACATTGCCGTTGCCGACCACCACCACACGTTCGTGCGTCAGATCGACCGCGAGATCGCGGTAGTCGGGGTGCCCGTTGTACCACCCGACAAACGCCGTCGCCGGAGCACTGCCGCGCAGCGCCTCGCCAGGAATCTCCATCTGCCGATCCCCCGGCGCCCCGACCGCCAGCACGATCTGGTCGTAGCAGCGCTGCAGCTCGGCCAGCTGCACATCGCGGCCGATCGTCACGTTGCCGAAATACCGCACCTGCGGATGCTCGGCGAGCCGCTCGTAGATCCGCGTGACCGCCTTGATCGACTGATGATCGGGGGCGACGCCATCGCGCACCAGGCCAAACGGCGTCGGCAGACGATTGAACACATCGATCGATGCGTGCAGCCCCGGCGACTTGAGCAGCGCTTCGATGGCGTAGAACGCTGCCGGACCGGCGCCGACGACAGCGATGCGGACGGGGGTGTCGGCAGATCCGAGTAGATGCTCCATGGCGTGTCGTTCCTCATGATCGCGAGCGGATCCCAACCTCTGGCAGAGCCTCGATGCCACGGTGGTCGTCGCTGACCTCGCAGGTGCGGTGTGCGCGCAACAGTGCGCGCTGCCGGCCATCGGCGCTAGATCGGCGGCCACGGCACGCTGCGGCGCGAGACCGGCCGCGGGTACGTGCCCCGATCAATCAATCGATCGAGACGCTGCCGAAAGGCCTGGACTTCGGCAGCATCGAGCAGGCTTTCGAGGGCGCGCAGCAACGGCCCGCGCGCGATGATGCGCTCCCGCAACGCAACCAGATCGGCGAGGATGGCGTCGGGCACCGGCTGCCCGGCAAAATCCCACAGGACGGTGCGCAGCTTGGGATCGGCGTGGAAGCAGATGCCGTGATCGATCGACCACAGCCGGCCATCGCTGCCCTTGAGGCAGTGGCCGCTCTTGCGGTCGGCGTTGTTGGCGATCACGTCGAATGCGGCGATGCGGTACAGCTCGGCTTCGTAGCCACCCTCGTCGCGCATGGTGAGCAGGTGCGCCTCCTCGTCGTTCGCGATGTAGGCCTGGATCGTCCCGATACCGTACGGCCCTTCGCGCAGCACCGTCGGCGGCACCAGCATCCAGCCGAGATCGTTGCTGAGCAGGAAGGCGGCGAACTCGCGTTGACACAGCGTGCCGTCGGGAAAATCCCACAGCGGTGCTTCGCCGAGCTGCGGCTTGTAGACTGCCGACATGCGGTGTTCGGCCGCCGAAACCTGCACCAGGAGCGCGTAGTTGCTGCTCCAGGGCAGCATGCCCTCGACGGCCAGCTCACCGTTGGCCAGCAACGCCAGGATCTCGCCGAAGCTCAATGGTGGCGCAGCATGATCCATCGCAACGCCTCAATTCCGTTGCGGGCAGAAGTGCCCGGCGGCATCGATCGGGCGACCACAGTTGCCACAGATCCGCCGGCCGCGTGCGACCACAGCGGCGGCATGCTCGCTGAGCGTACGCATCTGCTGCCGCGTCGCCGCGAAGCGGGCGGTCGGCGTCTGGCCATCGGCATCGCGGGTGCCCTGCAGGATGAGGATGATCATGTCGCGTTCGGCATCATAGCCGATGCCCATCTGGGCGATGCGAAACCGGGCCTCGAGCGGCAGCTCGAGGCTCATGTCGCTGGCGAGCAACAAGTCATCACCGGCCGAGAGCAACGGGTCCTGCGTGGTGACATCTTCGATCACCCGATCGATCGCCTCGGCGAGTGCACGAATCTGTTCCTTCTCGGCGATCAACGAGACCAGTTCGCGCCCGCGACGTGCCTGGAGCCAGAAGATCCGGCGCCCGGGTTCGCCGACAGCATGGGCAGTGATGCGCGACACCGGGTCGAGGTCGTAGGTGAACTTCGCCATGGCGCTGTTACGTCTCCATCCAGCTACGATGATGGCGTGCCCTGCGGCACCGCGGGAGCGGCTTCGGTCGGAATCAGCTGGGCCAGACTGCCGGTATCGTTGTAGGCGACGAGCCGCGGCCCGTGCGCGGTGAAGCGCAGCGCCGTCACCGAGCAGGTAGCGATCTCGAGCCGCTGGAACAGGTCGAGATGCATGCCGATGTAGTAGGCGACGGCGAGTTTGATGATGTCGGCGTGCGACACGACGGCGATCGTCTCGCGCGGATGGCGCGCCCGGATCGCCTCGAGGTGCTGTACCATGCGCTGCTGCGCTTCGCCGAGCGTCTCGCCGCCGGGAAAGCGCGTGCCGCTGGGGTAGTGTTGCACGCCGGGCCAGAGCTCGTGCCGCGCCAGCCGCGACAGCTCGGCGCCCTGCCATTCGCCGTAGTCGACTTCCTGGATGCCGGGGACGAGCTGCAGCGTCAGGCCACGCGGTCCGGCGATGGCGGTCGCCGTCTCGACGGTGCGCTCAAGCGGGCTGGCGTAGATGGCTGCCAGTGGCACGGCTGTCAGCCGCTCGGCGAGCGCGGCCGCCTGGGCACGCCCGGCGTCGTTGAGGTGGACACCACGCAGTCGGCCGGCCAGCCGCCCGTGTACCCAGTCATTGGCACCGTGACGAATCAACAGCAAGGTACTCACGCGATGTCTCCCCCCTCGCAGTGGCTGGCCACAGCGCCGTGTTCGTGAATACTATAACATATGCCGCGGTTGATGTGCGACGCGGTACAATCATGGGCGCGATCAGCCGACGCGCGGGCGTGGTGGCAGGAGGGGTGGCATGATGGCGCAGCGCACGCGCGTGATGCAGCGGTTGGGGATCGGGCTGTCG
>CAIQIY010000060.1 GCA_903871975.1 uncultured Chloroflexota bacterium
CAGCATCGCGAGGCCGGCAAGCCACCAGCCGAGGATCAGCGGCTCGTAGATCGCCAGCTGCACCAGGTAGTAGTGGGCGGGTTGCCCGCCACGCCGGACTTCGTGTTGTGCCAGCCAGTAGAGCAGCGAACCGGTGTAGCCGCTCAGCACGCCGACCGGGTTGGTGAAGAAGGCGCTGAAGCCAATCGCACCGATGCCGACGAAGATGCCGATGGCGATGAGGCCTTGCCTGCCCTCGCCCAGCCGCGCGAGCTGCGCGGCGACACCATCGCCCCGTGCATGCGCACGCTCCCAGTGTGTCTGCCCGTCGGCATCGCGGCGCCGGCCGATCCACCACACCAGCCAGGCTGGTACGGCGAGGGCCAACGCGATCGCCAGCAGGATCGTCGGGTGGCGCACAAACTGGCTCACCTTGATCAGATAGACGTACAGGTCGCCGTCGGGTTGATGGCGTACACACAGCGCGTAGGCATTGTCGGCGGTAGCCAGCGGGGGGGCGTCGAAGATCGGCCCGCGCCGCGCTGGGTCGACGAGCATCGGCGCCTCGGCAGGCCAGGGATCGCCCGACCATGGGCAGATGTAGCTGCCGCCACCCTGACGTACGACCTGGTCGCTGCCGGCGAAGGGGCGCTGCGGATGGCCGGGCAGGATGAAGATGGTGAGCACGAGCCCGGCTGCCAGCCCGCCGAGCACCGCGATGCCCGGCCGCCACAGGCGCCACATCGCGATGCCCAGTGCCAGCGGCGCGAAGATCGCCACGTAGAGGTAGAACGTCTCCATGGTGATGAACATCACGCCGAGCGCGGCCGCTGCCAGATACAGCCAACGCGCCGAGCGGTCGCTCAGCCAGCGGATCACGCCGAACAGTGCCAACACTTCGCACAGGACTGCGATGGGATCGTGGCGGATGAACCGCCCGACGTACAGCGTGACTGGCGAGATCAGCAGCAGCAGCGAGGCGAGCAGCGCGGTGGTGCGACCGAGCTGGCGACGCACCAGCCATGGCGCCAGCACCAGCGCGATGCCGCACAGGGCGGCAACAAGGCGCGCGGATGCATCGCTGTCGCCGAACAACACGAAGGCCGCCGCGACAGCGTAATACAACGCCGGCCCATGCAGCAATGGGTCGTGCACATACCCCTGCCCACGAAAGAGCATGTGCGAGAACTCGGCGTGCAGCGACTCGTCGTGATGCATCGCCCGACCGTCGAGTAGCCATAATCGTGATGCGGCCGCCACGATGATGATCAGGCCGTAGAGCAACCACTCGACGGTGATCAACCGGTGCCGGCGCTGCAGCACGCCGGGCGCCTGTGGCGCGACAGGTGTATGCGACATGTGGACGTCGACTGCTCAGCGGCGACCGTCCAGCTCGGCCGCAGCACTGCCATTGTACACGACTGCGCCCGCATGTGGCAACCACCCCGGGACCAAGTGCAGGGCTGATGCGACGTCAGAGCCGGAAGCGCCAGCGGTCGACAGCGGCGGCACGTGCGCGGCCAGGTTCGTTGCCCCTGCATGCGCAGCGGGGCCACACGC
>CAIQIY010000061.1 GCA_903871975.1 uncultured Chloroflexota bacterium
CGGCGCCGACGCCGATGAGGTGGCGTGGCAGATTGTGGCGGCGATCCGCCCGATTCTTGAGACCATCGCATGCGTCCGCCGATCAAGTGAAAGGGGAACCCCATGAAGCTGGTGATCGCCGTCGTCCAACGCCCCGATGCCGGCGACCTGATCGAGGCGCTCACCGCCCACGGTCATCGTGTGACGCGCATCAGCAGCGTCGGTGGCTTCTTGCGCGATGCCAACGTCACCCTGCTCACCGCGGTGAATGACCATCAGGTTGAACCGGTGCTCAAGCTCGTGCGTGAGCACTGCTACACGCGCACGCGGTATGTTTCGCCCTTGCCGCCGGTCGCCGAGTCTGGTGAGTTCTATCCGCCATCACCGGTCGAGGTGCAAGTCGGCGGCGCGACCGTCTTCGTCCTCAATGCCGCCGGCGTCGAGCGTCTGCTGTCGTCCTAGCAAGGAGCACGCGCGTGGATTTCGGCGCCATTCTGACCAACTTCATCCCGATTCTGACGCTGGTCGCCTGGGCGTTGGCAGCCTACCTGGTCGTCCTCTGGGCGGCGTCGGTGCTGTGGACGTATCGTGACATCAGCAGTCGTAGCGGCGAGGTGTTGCTGCAGGTGCTCTCGGTCTCGCTGGCGCTGTTCATTCCGTTCGCTGGCGTGTTGTTGCATGCGATCCTGCGGCCCCGCGAGACACAGGCCGAGCGGTACGAGCGCACCCTCGAGGAGGAGTATCTGCGACGCGACCTCGAGGAGAAGTATGTCTGTCCGGGATGCCAGCGCCCCACCGACCCGGAGTTCATCCTGTGCCCGCACTGCCATACGGCATTGCGTCGCCGTTGTGGCGGCTGCGATCGGGCCATCGATCTGACGTGGGTCGTGTGTCCGTACTGTGGCGATGATGGCTCGAGTCCGTTGATCCAGTCGTATGTCCGGCGTGATACGGGGCAGATCGAAGCCTATGAGTGATGATCGCCGACGAACCCATCGCGGATGGCTGCTGACCGTCGCCGGGTGGCTCTATGCGCTCGTGCTGGTGGCATGTGGCCCGGAGGCACCACCGCGTGCGGCCGTGCCTGATCCGACGGCCGTGCCTGATCCGACAGCCGTGCCACCCAGGCCGACACAACGCCCGAGCACGCCCGTCCCGGCTGCTACGAGCACCGTCGCCCCCACGCCGCTGGTCGAGGCAACGGCGCCGCTGCCACCGGCATCGATCGTCGAGCTGCGCAGCATCGGCAGTGCCCGTGCCCGAATCGAAGTGATCGAGTTCAGCGACTACCAGTGACCGTTCTGCGATCGATTCGTCCGTGAGACGAAACCAGCATTGATCCAGCAGTATGTTGACACCGGCCTGGTACGTTTTGTGCATCGCGACCTGCCGATCACCGAGATCCACCCTGGGGCAGTCCTCGCGGCGCATGTCGCCAATTGTGCCGCCGAACAGGGGGCGTTCTTCCCGATGCAGCAGCGTATCTTCGCCACCGGCAGCGCCGGGGCGTGGGTTGGCGGTGGAGATGCCGACTACGCAGTGCACCTTGATCAGGCGCGGCAACTCGGCCTCGACGAACCTGCGCTCCAGGCATGTGTCGCCAGCAACCGACACGCCGAGACGATCGCCGCCGATGTGCAACTGGCGATCGATTCGGGTGTGCGCAGCACGCCGTCGTTTCTGGTGAACGGACGCCTCGTCATCGGCGCACAGCCGGTGGAGTTCTGGCAGTCATTGTTCGAGCAACTCCTGGCTGAGGAGTGATCGGGATGCACCCGTCCATCACCGATGTGCGTGGTGTATTGGTTGGCCATGCCCACGACACCGTGGCACTCACTGGTTGCACCGTGGTACTCACACCCGCGGGAGCCGTTGGTGCGGTGGATGTGCGTGGTGGTGCGCCAGGCACCCGCGAGACCGACCTGCTGGTACCGGAGGCGCTGGTTGCACAGGTCCATGCGGTGGCACTGTGTGGCGGCAGCGCGTTTGGCTTGGCTGCCGCCGATGGCGTGATGCAATGGCTTGCCGAGCGCGGTCATGGATTCGCGACAAGCGTTCGACCAGTGCCGATCGTTCCGGCAGCGGTGATCTTCGATCTGGCGATTGGTTCGGGTGAACGTTGGCCCGATCGGGCGATGGGGCATGCGGCATGCACCGCGGCGTCGTCGTTCACGACCGAGGGTTGTGTCGGAGCCGGAATCGGCGCGACGGTCGGCAAGTTGTTGGGGAACGCCTCATCGATGAAGGCTGGCGTCGGCAGCTGGAGCGAACGCTTGGCCGATGGCACGACGATCGGTGCGCTGGCCGTCTGCAATGCGCTGGGTGAGGTGCGCCGCGAGTCCGACGGGCGGGTTCTGGCGGGTGTGCGCGATGCAGCGGGGGCGATCACGCCGGCACGGTGGGTGCTGCGGCGGCTCGGCGATCAGCAGCGCACCGCGGTGGCCGAGAATACCACCATTGCGGTGGTAGCGACCGATGCAACGCTCACCAAGGCCGAGGCGCGTAAAGTCGCCCAGATGGCACATGATGGGCTGGCACGGACGATCTATCCGATCCACACGCCGTACGACGGCGATGCCGTCTTTGTGGTCGCAACCGGGCAGCGGCCCGCGCCGTCGCTGACGCTCCTCGGGGCGATTGCTGCCGATGTGCTGGCGCGTTCGGTCGAACGCTGTGCCAGTGAAGCCTGGACGCTCGGTGGCCTGCCTGCTGCTGGCGACGTCACGGCGCCTCCCGCACATGATCGCGCAAACTCTGCCGGATGAGCGGGCAACCATCCGATCGATCTGTCATTGATGCCCTGAGTTGGTCCCGGCTGCGCGCGTACCCCCACAGGGAGCAGCGCCAGCGATGTCACGGCGCCTCTCGCGTACGATCCAGAAAGTCCTGCAGGATGAGCGACGCAGCTACCTGGTCGATCTGTGCACGACGCCGATCGGCGCGAATGCCCAGCTCGATCATCATGCGCTCGGCAGCTGCACTGGTGAAGCGTTCGTCTTCATAGTGGACCGGAATGGCGATCTGTGCTGCCAGCGCAGCACCGAAGCGCTGCGTCAGCTGCGCCTGCGGGCCAAGCGTCCCATCGAGCGACAGTGGCAGACCGATGACCACGGCGACGACGTCGTGGTGCGCGACCAGCGTCGCAATCTTCAGCAAGGCATGTGGCCGCGGTGCCGCAGCCAGCGTCGTCAGCGGTGTCGCCAGCCGCTGCGTTGTATCGCTCAGGGCGACGCCGATGCGGCGACCACCGACATCAAGCGCCAACACTCGGCCAGGTTCGGGCGGCGGGGGCCCAGGCGATGCCGTGGTGTCAAGCACCCGCGACCTGCACGGTCAGGAGCCAGTCGATGTCCGGCAAGCGTTCGACATCGGGCAGCGTATACCCGGCGATCATCCCACGGCTCTGGAGTGTTTCGAGATACTCACGGGCCTCGGTACGCGTCATCCCCAGCAGGGCTGCATGCATGCGCACGACCATCTCGTCCGACAGCTGGCTCGGGGTCGTGCACGACATCACGCCGTCAGCACTCAGCTCCGACCCGTCCCAGCGCCAGGCATCGACGACGAACGCCGGCAGCGCCGACGGCTGGCACACCAGCGTCACCTGTTTGACCAGATGTTGCGGCACGATTCGCTGCAGTTGCACCCGCACCGGTGCATCGGTCGGGGTCGCCAGCGCACTGAATGTTGCGCTGACCGTCACATCGAAGGCGCCATCATCGGCGACGAGCTCACCGACCTCGGGGGCGACGGTGACCGTCACCCCGCCGTCGGGTTGTGCGAGGCGCTCCGGCGTCGGAGCGATCGTCTCGGGATCGAGCGTGAATGCCTGATCGCCGATCTCTTGCTGAAGCCGGTCCAGCGCGGTGCGATAGAGGCCGGTGAGCGCCTCGCCGAGCACTGGTTGAATGGCTGCATCGCTCACTGCCCGACGCAACGCTTCGCTGCCGCCGGTGATCGCCTCGTGGCGGATGAGCACGTTGCTGCGATCCGTGACGATCGGCTGCTGGCCCGGGATGGCGATGCGGGTGATCGCATCGCGCGGCACATTGCCGGTCGATCCGGCGACGCGCGCCGTGGCCATCACCTCGAGCGAACCATAGGTGGTGCTCAGGCCACTGGCATCCGATGACGTCACTGCCGCGGGCACCGTGACCGCCTGATCGAGCATGAAGCGTATTTCGCCACCATCGGCGCCGTTGGCGATCAGATCAGTGCCCTGGGGCAACTCGACCGGCTGCTCGAGGGTATTGATGATCGTCACGATCCCTTGGGCTCGCCCGGTTGGCACCATGCTCTCGGCCTGTACGGTGCCACGCACCGAGAACGTCACCGCAACGCTGAGCGCGCGTGCCTGGACTGTCGGCACATCGCTCTGGGGGAGCGCGGCAGCAATTGGCAGCACTTCGCCATCGAACGCATGCTGTTCGGTCGCGGCGCGCGGTGGCACGATGGCGACCGTCGTACGCTGGGTCGACAGCCAGCCGGCACCGCCGGCGAGCATCATGCCAAGGGCGACGATCGTGCCGATGAGTGCCGAGCGACGGTTTCGTTGGATGCGACTGGGCGCGGTATCGGCGTCGCGTGATGCATCACGGCGCGGTTGTGCCAGCGTCGCCGCTTCGTGGAGCACTGCGACATCGGGCGAACGGCGCGCGGCGGGCAGTGTGGGCGGCTCGACGGCTCGGTTCGCCGGCGTGGCGGGCAGTGTGGGCGGCTCGGCGGCTCGGCTCGCCGGCGTGGCGACCACCGGCGGATCAGCGGCGACCGTACGCACCGGTGGCTCGACCGTCACTGCCGACACCTGGCCGCGGCGTGCCGCTGCCGCGATCGCCGGATCGACGGTGACGACGCTGACTGCGATCCCAGCCTCAGCGAGCAAACTGCGCAACGTCGAGAAGCTCGTGGGTTGGCGAAACTCGACATGCTCGGGCGGGAAGAGCAGCTCGATCCGGGCGGCTCCGGTCGCATAAATGCGGGCGGCGACCGTCCCGATGGTGTCATTTGGCCGAACCACCACCACCGTCGCCGCCGGCGCCTCGGTCAGCAGCGCGTCGAGCAGTGCGAGCGCATCGCGGTCGGGGTTTGGCCGGCCACTCTGGCGTGCAGATTCATCGCTCATGCTCGTCCCACCTCACATCGCTCATCATCACCGACGCCGTCAGCGTCGTTGTGCTGCGATCGCATCGGGCACGCCGGCGAGTGCCTCGGCGATGCGCGCTGGCTCGCGCCCACCCGCCTGCGCCATCTCCGGGCGGCCACCACCGCTACCGCCGACGATCGGCGCGAGTGTACGGACCAGCTGCCCGGCATGGACGCCCTGCGCGGTCAGATCGCGGGTCACCATCGCCAGCAGGTGCGCGCGCTCGTCGTGCACCGATGCCAGGACAATCACACCGCTCGCCAGGCGCTCGCGCAGGCGATCACCGAGCTCGCGCAGGCGGGCCGCGTCGGTGGTGCCGGCATGTGCGGCGATGTACCGGACGCCGGCGTGCTCGCGCACTGCTGCGAGCAGCGTCTCGACGGTGCCGGCGGCGAGCCGCGCATGCAGCGCGTCGATCGTGCGTTGCTGCTGCCGCACTTCGGCGACCAGCGCCTCGACGCGATCCGTGAGCGCTCCAGGCGCGACGCTCAGGCGCGCCGCGAGTTCGCGCAGCATGTCGCTCTGGTGATGATCGAACGCATCAGCGCCACTGCCGGTGAGGGCCTCGATGCGACGTACACCCGCGGCCACGCTGCTCTCGGCGATGATGCGAAATGCGCCGATCTCGCCGGTGCGTGTGACGTGTGTTCCACCACACAACTCGCGCGACCGCGCCGCTGTTGCGTTACCCACCGTGACCATGCGCACCCGATCGCCGTACTTCTCGCCGAACAGCGCCAACGCCCCGGCATCGAGCGCAGCCTGATACGGTAGCTCGTGCCACACGACCGGCTCGTCATCGCGGATCCAATCATTCACCCGCTGCTCGATGTCGCGCAGCTGTTCGGCTGCGACCTGTCGATGATGCGTGAAGTCGAAGCGCAGACGATCCGGCGATACCAGCGACCCGGCCTGGGCCGCATGGTCGCCCAGGACGTCGCGCAATACACGATGCATCAGGTGTGTCGCAGTGTGATTGCGCATCGTCGCGCGACGGGCCGGCGTGGCTACTTCGGCATCGACTGCGGCACCGACGCGCAGCACGCCCGAACGGACCTCGGCATCGTGGACGATCACGCCAGGAACCGGGCGTTGGGCATCGTGGACCACTACCTCGCATGCTTCGGCACTGAGCATGCCGGCATCGCCGGTTTGTCCACCGCTCTCGGCATAGAATGGCGTCATATCCAGTACGATCTGGACTGGCTGGCCAGCGCCGGCTTCGCTGACACGGTCGCCGTTCACCACCAGCGCGAGCACGCGCGCCGATGTGCGTAACACGTCGTATCCGACGAAACGCGTCGCCGGCAGCTCGTGCTCACTCCATGCATCGAGGTCGCCACCACGTTTGAATCGGGTTGCCGCCCGACTGCGTTGCCGCTGCGCGGCCATCGCCGCATCATAGCCGGCCTCGTCGACCTGCATGCCGGCATCGGTTGCGATGCGTTGTGTCAGGTCGAGCGGAAAGCCGAAGGTGTCCTTCAACATGAAGGCATCGTCGCCGGCAATCTGTGTGTGCCCCTGCTGCCGGGCCTGCGCGATCACGGCGTTCAGTCGTACCACGCCACCCGAGAGCGTACTGCGGAACTGCTGCTCCTCGGCGTCTGTCGCGTCCAGGATGAACTGTCGGCGCCGCCCGAGATCGGGATACACCGGACTCATCTCGTCGATGACAGTCGCCACCACATCGGCGAGGAATGGTCGCTCGAAGCCGATGCCGCGCCCCTGATAGACCGCACGGCGCAGAATGCGACGCAGCACGTACGAGCGGCCGGTATTGCCCGGCAAGACGCCGTCGGCGATGAGAAACGCGACCGCCCGGCTGTGGTCGGCGATGGCGCGATAGGCGTTCCGTTGCGCCCGATAGTGGGCCGTGTCGCTGCCGAGCAGCGCGATCGTGCGCTCGATGATCGGCACAAACAGATCGGTCTCGTACGTCGATCGCACACCCTGCAGCACCATTGCCATGCGCTCAAGCCCCATTCCGGTATC
>CAIQIY010000062.1 GCA_903871975.1 uncultured Chloroflexota bacterium
GCCGCGGCGATCGCGGCGGCCATCGGCGCCACCGAACTGTTCCTGATGGCCGATGTCCCGGGCGTACTCGACGGCGACAAGCAGCGCATCGAGACGCTCACGCTCGACGAGGCCCGTGCGCTGGTGGCCAGCGGCGTGGCGGGTGGCGGCATGGCCGCCAAGTTGGACGCCTGCGCGATGGCGCTGGCGGGTGGTGTGACCCGGGTGCGGATCGGAGATCTCGCCGCACTCACCGTCCCCGAGGCGGGGACCGCGATCGTGGCGCGTGTGGACGCCACGGATTCTTCCAGAAAGCTGCCATGACTTCGACGATGCTTCCGCCCGCGGCTCCGGCGCCCACGCCGACCGCCCCCGCTCCGTTGCCCGCCATCCTGGGCACGTACAAGCGACAGGCGCCGCTGTTCGTCCGAGGCGAGGGCGTCTACATGATCGACGAGACGGGGAAACGCTATCTCGATTTCGTCGCAGGCATCGCCGTCACCTCGCTCGGGCACAACGATCCGGGGGTGAACGCCGCGGTGCAGGACGCGCTGTCGGCGGGGCTCATCCACACGTCGAACCTCTACCGTACCGCGCCGGGCGAAGCGCTGGCGCAGTGGTTCGTGGATCACTCGTTCGCGAGTAGCGTGTTCTACGCCAACTCCGGCGCCGAGGCCAACGAAGGCGCGTTCAAGTTCGCGCGCCGCTGGGCGAGGAGCACCGAGCTGCCGGCGAAGCACGAGATCATCGCGGTGCGCGGCTCCTTCCACGGGCGGATGCCTGGCACACTCGCGGCCACCGATCGGCCCGCGTACCGTCTCCCGTTCCGCCCGCTCATGGGTGGCGTGAGCATCGTGGAGCGCGACCTCGCCGAGTTGCGCGCCGTGCTCGACCCCGACACGGCCGCGGCGGTGATCGTGGAACCCATTCAGGGCGAAGGCGGCGTGCGCGTGGTGGAGCCCGAGTTCCTGCACGGGCTGCGCGCGCTCACGCGCGAGCGCAACGTGCTGCTCATCCTCGACGAGATCCAGTGCGGGCTCGGCCGCACCGGCAGCTTCTTCGCCTACGAGCAGCTCGGCATCGAACCCGACATGCTCACCATCGCGAAGCCGCTCGCCAACGGACTCCCCATCGGCGCGATTCTCGTGAACGACAAGGTCGCCCGCGTGATGCAGCCCGGCGATCACGGGACGACCTTCGGCGGCGGCCCGCTGCTGGCGAACGTGGCGCACCACGTGGTGCAGCGCCTCTCCGACCCGGCGCTGCTGCAGCACGTGCGCGAGGTGGGGGCGTGGTTCGGCGCGCAGCTGCAGGGCATCGCCGACCGCACCGGCGCCGTACGCGCCATTCGCGGCAAGGGCCTCATGTGGGGGATGGACGTGCACGAGCCCGCCGGCGCGATCATCGCCCGCGCCTTCGACCGCGGCCTGCTGATGGTGAGCGCGGGCGAGCACACGCTGCGCTTCCTGCCGCCGCTGGTGATCTCACAGGCCGAGCTCGCGGCTGGCCTCGCGATGCTGGAAGCGTCGATCACCGGATGACGGGAGGCGTGTAGTTCCTGCGGTCTGTCGTCTGCGGTTCGTCGCCCCCCTCTCGCCAACACCCGCGCGTGTACATCCCAAGCCACTTCCGCGAATCCGATCGTCGCACGCTGTACGACTTCATCGTCGCCCACCCGCTCGGCGTGCTCGTCACGGCCATGACCGATGGGCACGCCGAGGCGCCGTACGCGACGCACGTGCCGCTGCAGCTCGATCGGGAGGCGGGGGTGCTGCACGGCCATCTCTCGCGCGCCAATCCGCACGTGGATCGGCTGCGCACCACCGTCGGCCACCGCGTTCCGGGGCTCGTGGTGTTCACCGGCGCCGAGCACTACATCACGCCGGCGTGGTATCCGTCCAAGCAGGAGCACGGCCGGGTGGTGCCCACATGGAACTACATCGCCGTGCACGTGCAGGGGACCGTCACGGTGCACGATGACACGGGCTGGCTCGAGTCGCATCTGTCGCAGCTCACCGACACGCACGAGGCCGCGCAGGCGCACCCGTGGGCGATGCACGATGCGCCGCGCGA
>CAIQIY010000063.1 GCA_903871975.1 uncultured Chloroflexota bacterium
CCTGATCGCCATCGGCCTCGAAGATGGCGACATGCTCGGCTGGGTGACCCTGAGCCATGGCCACGAGGACATCCTCATGACGACGGCGCTGGGCCAGACGATCCGCTTCGCCCAAGGCCACGTGCGCCCGATGGGCCGGCCGGCGGTGGGCGTGAATGGCATCGATCTCGACGACACCGATGAGGTTGTCGGCATGGACCTGGTGCACGACGGCATGACGTTGCTGGTCGTGACTGCCCAGGGATTCGGCAAGCAGACACCGCTTGAGCTCTACCCGGTGAAGGGGCGCGCGACGGGCGGCGTGATCACCATCAAGCTGCGCGATCGCGATCGCGTCGCCGTGGCACGAGTGGTCGGGCCGGACATGCTGCTCACCCTCATCACCGCGGCAGGGGTCGTGATGCGCACCAGTGCCGCCGGCATCTCGCAGCTCGGCCGCAACACCCAGGGCGTGACGATCCTGAACGTCGGCAAGGGCGACCGGCTGGCAGCGCTGTGCACCGACGAACCCGATGAGGAGGAGGGGCGCAGCGAACGGGTGCTGATCGGCCTCGAGCCGCCGACGCCCAAGCCCGGCGACGCGTGAGGAGGGCAGACAGTGAACGATGCGGCGGAGCGATTGCACCCGGCCGGGCTTGGCCGGCCGATCCATGCCGTCGGTGCGGTGGTGTATCGCCAGACGGCTGCGGGCCGCTTCGATGTCTTGCTGATTCGCAAACGTGCCGGGTTCTGGACGCTGCCGAAAGGGCGGATCAAGCGTAGCGAGGCTGCCGCCGATGCGGTGTTGCGCGAGGTGGCCGAAGAGACCGGAGTGCACGGTGCCGTTCGTGCGGTGGTGGCGCAGGTTCGCTATCTGACGCCACGCCGTCGGCCACCCCGCGAGAAACAGGTGACATATTTCCTCGTGACGGCGCTCGGCGGCGTGCTCAGGCCGAATGCTGACGAAGCGATCGTGGGGGTACGCTGGTTTTCGGTGCGTGCGGCCTGGCAGCGTATCAGCCGGCGGCGCGTGCGCCAGGTGCTGCGCCAGGCGGCGCGTGTGCTCGCCGGGCTGATCCATGGGTGACACGTGCGTGGGTGGCATGCGCTGGCCTGGCGCGTGCCCGGGGGTGATGCAGTGATCGCTTCGCTGCGTGGAGTGCTGCAGGAGCTCGGCACGGATCATGCGGTCGTCGAGGTGCACGGCGTGGGTCTGCTGGTGCTGGCGCCGCGGCCGGTGCTGCGTGGGCTCGGTGCGCTCGGTACCGAAGTGGCCTTCGCGACGTCGTTGCAGGTGCGCGAGGATTCGCTGACGCTGTATGGCTTCGCCGATGCCGAACAGCGTCGCGTGTTCGAGCTGCTGCTGGGCGTCAGCGGCGTTGGGCCAAAGGTGGCGCTGGCGCTGCTCTCGTCGCTGGACGCGGCAGCGCTCCGCCAGGCGATCGCCAGTGGCGACCTGGTGCGCTTGGCGCGCGTGCCGGGCATCGGCAAGAAGACGGCAGAACGCCTGGTGCTGGAGTTGCGCGGCAAGCTCGGGCCGGCATCGGCCACGGTGGCTGCGTCGGCGACGGCAGCGCTCGATGGCGAACTGGCCGGACTGCTGGTGTCGCTGGGCTTTAGTCAGGCCGAAGCAGCCACGGCAGTCGCAGCGTTGCCGGCCGACGCGCCGACGGAGCTTGATGAACGCCTGCGCCACGCGCTGCGGTTCTTCGGCGGCGCCTGAGAGGGGTGGCATGACGCTGATTTTGTGGGATATCGACGGTACGTTGCTGTATAGCGGTGGTGTGGCCGGCGCGGCGATGCGCACCGCACTCACCCGGGTCTATGGCCGGCCGTCACACGATGACCGGCGCAGCTATGCGGGGAAGACCGATCAGCAGATCATCCTCGAGACGTTCCCCGAGCGCGATCCGGCCGAACTGCTGGCGCGCCTGCCGGAGTTCGCCACGCAGTACCTGGAGCTGCTCGAGGCCGGGGCGGCCGAACTGGCTGCGCGTGGCGGAGCACTGCCCGGGGCGGCCGCGACGCTGCGCGCCTTGAGCGTACTGCCGGTCACCCAGACGGTGCTCACCGGGAATCTGCAGCCGGTGGCCGCGCTCAAGCTGCGCCTCGTCGGCCTGACCGAGCATCTCCAGCTCGCCGTCGGCGCGTTCGGCAGTGATCATCACCAACGCAATGCGCTGCCGGCGATCGCGATGCAACGCGCAACAGCACAGCTGGGGCGGTCGTTCGCCGCTGCCGACATGGTGATCGTCGGTGATACGCCCAATGACATCGCCTGCGGTCGCTACGCCGGTGCACGCACTGTGGCAGTGGCGACGGGGCCGTTTGGCCGCGCGGAGCTGGCGGCACATGCACCGGACGCCATCCTCGATGACCTGACGGATCCAGCGGCGGTGGCGGCGGCGATTCTTGGTACAGCACCATGAACCTTCGTGCACGCATCCATATCTCGGTCGCCGGGAATATCGGCGCCGGCAAGAGTACGCTGGTGTCGCTGCTGTCGGCGAGCACCGACCTCGATGCGTTCCCGGAATCAGTCGCAGAACATCCATATCTGACCGACTATTATGTCGATCCTGCGCGCTGGGCATTCCACTCGCAGGTCGCGTTTCTGACGCAGCGCCTCGAGCAGCATCGCGCCATCGGGGCGCATGCCGGACCAGTGTGCCAGGAGCGCAGCATCTACGAGGATTACGCGGTGTTCGGCACGACGCTGTGGCGCCAGGGCATCCTGAGCGAGCGTGACTTCCGCACCTACGAGCGACTGTTTCACGCGATCACTGCTGATCTCCCGCCACCGACGCTGCTGGTCATGCTCACGGCCTCGATCACGACCCTGCGACACCGCATCGCCCACCGCGGCCGCAACGCCGAGCGCGGCATCACCGACGGCTATCTGGCCGACCTCGAACAGGGTTATCACGATTGGATGGCCGGCTGGCGGGCATGCCCGGCGCTGGTCATCGCCACCGACGCGCTCGACCTGGCGGGCGACCCGGCCGCGCAGCAGGCGGTTGTCCAGCACGTGCGACGCGCCGCCGGGCTGTGATGACCCATTTCAGCCATCACGATGGCCAGCCAGCCACACATGATCACACGGCGGTGTCCCCGGCCGGCCGCTCCGGGGCTACGGCGCGGATATGCCGCAGCCCCGGGGCATCGCCGGCGCCGTGATCAGTTGTTGTCGATCTGGGCCCGCTGCAGGCTCCCCGAGAAATCGACATACACAGACTTCCACTCGCTGAACACCTCGAGCACCTGCTGGCCGGCCTCGCGGTGGCCATTGCCCGTGCCCTTGGTGCCGCCGAACGGCAGGTGGATCTCGGCACCGATCGTCGGTGCGTTGATGTACACGATGCCGGTGTACAGATCGCGCATCGCACGGAAGGCCGCATTGACGTCACGCGTGTAGATCGATGACGAAAGGCCATAGGGGACATCATTCGCGACATCGATCGCCTCGTCGAAATCTTCGACGGTGATGATCGACAGCACCGGCCCGAAGATCTCTTCCTGCGCCAACCGCATGTGTCGGGTGACATCGGCGAAGATCGTGGGCTGATGGAAGAAACCGCGGGCGTACGGGCCATCACGCAAGGCAGCGCCACCACAGACCAGCCGGGCACCCTCGGCCATGCCGATCTGCACGTAGCGCTCGACGATCTCGAGCTGCCCCTGGTTGATCGACGGCCCCACCTGGTTGCGCTCATCGAGCCCCGGGCCGACGGTCAATGCTGCCGCCTGTGCCGCCAACCGCGCCGTCAGCTCGGCGGCCACGCCACGCTGCACGATCAGGCGCGACGTAGCGGTACAGCGCTGCCCGGTGGTGCCGAACGCGCCCCACAACGCGCCCTCGACCGCCAGATCGAGATCGGCGTCGTTCATCACGATCATCGGGTTCTTGCCGCCGAGCTCAAGCGATACGTGCTTCATCCCTTCGGCACCGACCCGCGCCACGCGGCTGCCGATCTCGGTCGACCCGGTGAATGAGATCACCTTCACGTCGGGGTGGCGCATCAGTGGCTCGCCGACCTTGCTGCCACTGCCGGTGACGATGTTCACGACGCCCGGCGGCAGCCCGGCGTCGGTCAGGCATTGCACCAGATGGTAGACCGAGAGCGGGGTGTCCGACGCTGGCTTGATCACGACGGTGTTGCCGGTGATCAACGCTGGCAGCATCTTCCAGGATGGAATCGCCATCGGGAAGTTCCATGGCGTGATCAGCGCACAGACACCCAGTGGCTGACGCACGGACATCTGGAACTTGTTCGGCATCTCGGATGGCGTGGTCTGGCCGTGCAGCCGCCGGCCCTCACCCGCCATGAAGAACATCATGTCGATCGCTTCCTGGACGTCGCCACGTGCCTCTTTGAGCACCTTGCCCATCTCCCGCGTCATGTCGCGCGCGCAGGCTTCCTTGCGCTCGATCAGGAGTTGTCCGGCCCGGTATAGGATTTCGGCACGCTTTGGCGCCGGCACCAGCCGCCAGCTGGCGTATGCCTGCTGTGCCGCGGCGACTGCCGCCACAACATCGCGCTCGTCGGAATCGGCGAAGTGGCCGATGACGTCGGCGGTGTCGGCCGGGTTGCGGTTGGCGAATGTCGCCCCACTGGCCGCGTCGTGCCAGGTGCCGCCGATCAGGTTTCGATAGACTGGCGCGTCACTCATGATGGTTGCCCTCCCCGTACACTTCGTTTCGCAAGATTGTGATTGACAAAGTGCCGTTATTAATATATACTAACTTCACGTCTTTGTCCGTACTAATGCCGGGAGTCAGACGATATGCCCACCACACGTTGGATCGCCCTCGCCGCAATGGCTCTGCTGCTCGCGCTCCTCGGCGCCTGTGGCGGCGGCGCACCCACAGCCACCACCACGCCAGGCGCCACCAGTGCACCTGAGGCCACCAGCGCACCTGCGGCCACCAGCGCACCTGAGGCCACCAGCGCACCTGAGGCCACCAGCGCACCGGTGCTGACCCCCGCCCCACGCCCCGAACCCGTTGGCGACGACGAGCCACTCGTCATCTATTCGGGGCGTTCCGAGAAGCTTGTCGGACCGCTGATCGAGCAATTCAGTGCTGCCACCGGCATCAAGGCATCGGTACGCTACGGCGACACCGCCGAGATGGCCGCCCTGATCCTGGAGGAGGGCGACAACAGCCCAGCGGACGTGTTCTACGGGCAAGATGCCGGCGCACTGGGTGCCCTTGCAGCCGAGGGGCGCCTCGCACCCCTGCCCGCGGCCCTCATCGAACCCGTCGACAGCCGATTCCGCTCGGCCGACAACCTGTGGGTCGGTACATCGGGGCGCGCGCGCGTGGTAGTATACAACAGCACGGCGGTGCAGGAAGCCGATCTGCCGACGTCGATCGACGGGTTCACCGATCCGGCATGGCGGGGCCGCGTCGGCTGGGCGCCGACCAACGGCTCGTTCCAGGCGTTCGTCACCGCCTACCGCGTCGCCGAAGGCGAGGACGCTGCGCGGAGCTGGCTCGAGGGCATGCTGGCAAACGAGCCGAAGGTGTACGAAGGCAACAGCGCGATCGTGCAGGCGGTCGCTGCCGGCGAGGTCGATGTCGGGTTCGTGAATCACTACTACTTGTGGAGCTTCATCGCCGAGCAGGGCGAGGCATTTCCGGCGCGCAATCACTACCTGAGTGGCGGCGATGTCGGTGCGCTGATCAACGTCGCCGGTGTCGGCGTGCTGAACACCAGTCGGCGAACGCAGGCAGCCGAAGCGTTCGTCGCATATCTGCTCAGCGCCGAGGCGCAGCAATACTTCAGCGACAGCACCTACGAGTACCCGGTCGTCGCCGGAATCGGCGCCAATCCGGCCCTGGTTCCACTGGCCGACATCGAGGCACCCGAGATTGACCTGAACGACCTGAGCGATCTCGCCGGCACGCTGGAGCTCCTGCAGGACACCGGGGTGTTGCCGTAGCGTCACCACTGAGGATGGAGCGAGCTGCCGGTGGCGCGGGACGCACCGCCCACCGGCCGCGGAGGGCGGCAGCGGTGCTGCTGCCGCCCGAGAGGAGCAGCATGTCGGCGCGGCAGGGCACCGCACCACGTCCAGTGTGGCGTCGTGTCGGCATGAAGCGCACAGGGATCCCGGCGTGGCTGGCAG
>CAIQIY010000064.1 GCA_903871975.1 uncultured Chloroflexota bacterium
GGAACGCGGCAGCTGCCGTGCGGGGGTGTTGGAGCCGGTGGTCGGGCTTGAACCGACGACCTGCTGTTTACGAAACAGCTGCTCTACCACTGAGCTACACCGGCCTGCGCCTATACTAGCACAGCTGCTGCCAGTTTGCAAGTTGCCCTGTGTGGTCAGGGCTGATGCAACGTTGTGAAGCAGAGCGGTACCAGCATGGTGTGTGGCCTCACTACGTGTGCAGGGGCAACGATCGACGAACATCGCGGCCTTGAACCGCGCGAATGCAGCCTCACTGTGCGTGCAGGGGCAACAAACCTGGCAGCCCTGCAACGCTCGCTTGCCGCCGCTGTCGACCGCTGGTTCTTTCCAGCTTTGGCGTTGCATCAGCCCTGGCTGTCAGCCTGCTATCATTGACATCCGGGGCTATGATGGCGTATAGTTGGGGCACGCGGTGCGGATGCATACCCTTCGTCATCCATCCCGTTCCATAGCCGCAAGCGGTTGGAGGTCGGTGTGTCGGCAGAACAAATGCCTGCCCGGAATATTGAGCCCCCCCTGCCCGAGAGCGTACCACTCGGTGCCGGTCAGCCAGCATTGACGCAGGAGTTCGATGACGCGTTGCTGCGCGAATCGCCAGCCACTCAACCGGCATCGGTGGTGCGTAGTGCACCGCGGCGCAGTCGTGCCGTAGCGGCCGCGCTCACAGGTGGGCTACTGGTCGCAATCGTCGGGGTGATCGTCGGGCTCGCGGCGATCGCCCAGAGCTTTGACGGCCGAATCTATCCAAATGTCTCGGTCCAGGGGTTGAGTGTCGGCAACCTGACGCGCAGCGAGGCGCGCGCCGTCTTGCGAAGCCACTACGGCACCTTCCTCGACCAGCCGGCGACGATCATCGACGGCGAGCGGCAGTGGCGCCCGGGGCTCGACGAGCTGGGCATCGTCTTCGATTTCGACGCCGCAATCGACGCAGCATATCAGGTTGGCCGCGAGAGCGGTGCGGTCGACAATTTGCGCCGCGTATCCGACGTACGTCAGAATGGGGTCGACGTCGCGCTCACCGTCACGTTCGACCAAGCAATCGCCCAGCAATACTTGGCACAACTCGCCGCCGAAGTCGACTATCCTGCCACCGACGCAGCGCTCCGCATCACCGGCACCAGCGTCGACATCCAGCCGGCGCGCCCCGGAAGACAAATCCTCGTCGACGCGACGCTGGCCGAATTGACCGAAGGGCTGCGACAGTTCCAGCCGACGACCGTGACCCTCCTGTCGCGCGAGATCGCGCCCCGGCTGCTCGATGCGCCGGCCCAGACGGCACGCACCCAGATCCAGACGATCCTGCGCGAGCCATTGACTCTCTGGCGCACCGCCGAGAGTGTCCAGACACTCGATCCCGAGGCCGAGGATCGGCAGTACGTCTGGTCACCTTCGGAGCTGGCGCGGCTGATACAGATCACCCGGGTCGCCCAGCCCGACGGCGACACGCTGGCCGTCTCGCTTGATGCCAGCGCCATCGAGGAGCGCGTCCGACAGATCGCCGACGAGACCGAAGTGATCGGCACGCGACCGCGGGTCGCCTGGAACGGTGGCGATCTGCGGATCATCCGCCCGGGCGATCCCGGAAAGCGCGTCGATGAAGTGCTCGCGCGCGATCGCATCGTGGCAGCGTTGTTTGGTACTCAGCGCACGCTTGACCTGCCGATGCGCGCGACTGAGCCACCGGTCAGCGAGAAGAACCTCGATCAGCTGGGCATCTCCGAGCTGGTCGGCGTTGGGTTGAGCGATTTCACCGGTTCGGCCGAATATCGTATCACGAACATCGGCGTGGGCATGAATCTGCTCAACGGTATCCTGATCGCGCCCGATGAGGAGTTTTCGTTCAACCAGTACATCGGCTCAATCGATGCCGAGAACGGCTTCGTCGAGGGCTACGCCATCGTGCAGAACCGGACGCAGCTGGAATTCGGTGGCGGCATCTGCCAAGACTCGACGACGATCTTCCGTGCAGCATTCTGGTCGGGCTTGCCGATCACCGAGCGCTGGGGTCATTCGTTCTATATCAGCTGGTACGACAAGTACGGCCTTGGGCCGCTGGGCGATGGCCCCGGGCTGGATGCGACGATCTTCACCGGTGGCCCGGATCTGAAATTCCTCAACGACACCGGACACTGGTTGCTGGTGCAGGCGAGCTCCAACCCGAAGACGGGCCATGCCCAGGTTGATTTGTATGGCACGAGCCCACAACGCGAGGTGGCGATCACCTACGAGGTCTACGATCGCATTCCGGCCATCGCACAACCGGTGTTCGTCGCCGATGCCGACCAGCCGGCGGGGCGTATCCGTCAGAGCGATCGTGCGCGTGGTGGCATGACGATCGACGTCTGGCGCACGGTGACGGTGAACGGCGTGGCGGCACCGCGCGAGCTGTTTCGTACGCGCTTCAAGCCCTGGCCAAATATCTATGTGGTGAACCCGGCCGATATGGGGCCGGATGGTCGGCCGACGATCGAATGGCGCTCGCCCGACGATCCATCGCTCCGACCGACACCGACCCCCGATTCGACGAGCGTGCCGGGGTCGTCGGCCGATGTGCCGCCGACGCCCGCACCGGAGACAGAGGCAACGCCCGCACCGGAGGCAGAGGCAACGCCCGCACCGGAGGCAGAGGCAACGCCCGCACCGGAGGCAGAGGCAACGCCCGCACCGGAGACAGAGGCGACCCCGACGCCTGCACCGTAACGTGATTGCTGACCGGTGAGATGGCCCGTGGAGCGCGACGCGGTCGCGAACGCCGCGGGCCGCTGATCGTCAGTGCGCTGTGCGGTAGTGGGCCTGCGCCCACGCGATGCCCGCTTCGGTCGTGGCGAACGCGCCATCGAGTTGCGCCTGGTACGCGGCTCTGAGCAGCGATCCCAGCGTTGGCCCGCCGGCAATGCCTGCGCCGATCAGATCGCGACCCTGCACCAGGGGTTCTGCCGGACGATCCGCGACGCCGCGCGCCTCGGCCAGCTCCAGCGCGGCACGGGCAGGCCGTCCGGCTTGGGCGCTCGCCGCACACACAATCTCCCAGAGCCGCATGTCGGCGGGGGCGAGCTGCCACGCCAGCCGCGCCACCGCTCGGTCGTCGGGCGGCACGCATGCCGCGCCAACGCGACACAACGCCGCGATCGGCTCGATGATGCGGTGTGGTGCGCCGAGGCGTGTCAGCAACGTGGTCGCGGTGTTGGCGCGCGTCTCGGGCAGAAGTGCAGGATCGGTGTCGTCGCCCAGCACCAGCAGTGCAAAACACACGATGCCACATCGCGCGGGGTCGAATCCGGCGCGCCGGGCGAGCGCCGCTGCCACTGTGCAGCGCCGACCGACCACCTGCAGCCGCTCGGGGTCTACGAGGTACTGCAGCTCCGGATACGCCTCCAGCCAGCCAGTCTCGGCGAGTACGCGTAGCCCGGCACCCGGAAACGCCGCAGCCATGGCCCAACGCTCCCATTCGCCCCAGATACGCGATGCGGCGAGCCCCGCCGCTGCCGGGAGCAACGCGCGGCAGCGCGCGGCCGTGGCAGCACACAACCGCAGATCGTAGCGCGCAGCAAAGCGCATCGCGCGCAGAACTCGCAGCGGATCATCGTCGAACGCCGGGGACACGTGCCGAATCAGGCGGGCGCGCAGGTCGTCGAGACCGCCATAGGGATCGACGAGCTCACCATCGGCGCGTACTGCCAGCGCATTCCAGGTGAAGTCGCGCCGACCCAGCGCAGCGACGATCCCGCGTCCGTCGGGCGCTGGCGCAATATCCAGCGGAGTCGAATCGGCGCGATAGAGCTTCAGGACGCGATACGAGCGTCCGACGGCTTCGACGCGGCCGAGCGGCGCGACTGCCGACGCGATGGCGTCGAGGCTCAGGCCGTGCACCTCGAGATCCTGATCGTGCGACGCCGCGCCACGCAGCGCGTCGCGTACGGCACCGCCGACCAGGTATGGTGTGCCGCCGGCGCGCTGCAGCGCCATCATGATCGGGCGCGTCGCGGCGAGCAGCGCATCGATCGCGGCGCTGCGCTCGGTGCTGCTCGCCAGGATCATCGCGCGACCGTGAGTTTGCCCTGGCGCAATGCCGCGCGGATCTTCGCGACCTTCGGTGCAATCACGACCTGGCAGTAGGGCTGGCTCGCGTGCGTGGCGAAGTAGCGCTGGTGGTAGGCTTCGGCTGGGTAGAACCCGGTGAACGGGACGACCTCGGTGACGATGGGCGCCGAGTACACGGCCGATGCGGCGAATTGCCCGATCACCTCGTGTGCGTCCACATGCTGCGACTCGTCGTGCGTCAGGATGATCGACCGGTATTGCGTCCCCACGTCATGACCCTGCCGATTGAGCGTCGTCGGGTCATGCATCGTCAGAAAGATCGTCACCAACTCGGCATACGATACGCGCTGTGGCTCAAAGGTCAGCTGTACCACCTCGGCGTGCCCGGTACTCCCGGCACACACGGCCTGGTACGTGGGATTCGCGACGTGCCCGCCGGCGTACCCCGAGACACTCCGGCGAACGCCGGCGATCTCGAGGAAGACCGCCTCGAGGCACCAGAAGCATCCCCCGCCAAAGGTCGCCAGTGCATCACCTGATGTGCTCATGAGCCCCCTCCTTCCGGCAGCGCAGCGTGTGTCCGCCGCGTCGGACAGCCTGCCGTACCCCCGTGCCAGCATTATACCCCGGCACCCGCGATGCAGGCGGGTGGTTCGCAGATTCACGCAGCGTGTCGACACGGCGAGCATGCCGCGCAGCTGCC